>VBMR01000203.1 GCA_005878325.1 Methanobacteriota archaeon
ACGTCGGACGTCACGGTCCTCGTCGACCCGAGCGTCCGCTTGGCGCCTTATCGATACACGTTGCCGCCGCACGAGACGGAGCGGGCGCGGCAGAAGGAGCTGTGGCAGCGAATCCGGCAGGCCGCGAAGGGAGCTCACGTGCTCACGGTCTCCCACTACCATTACGACCATCACAACCCCGCCGCGCCGTCCGTGTACCGCGGGAAGATCGCTTTCCTGAAGGACGGCAAGTTCCACATCAATCGGAGCCAGAGGGAACGCGCGAGCGCCTTCGTCCGGAAGCTCAAGGGGTATCCGAAGGAGATCCAAGTGGCGGATGGCAACCAGATGGACTTCGGCGAGACGGAGCTCCTGTTTTCGCCGGCCCTGCCGCACGGGTACGATGACCAGCTCGGATATGTGGTCATGACGCGGATCGCTCACGGGGACGAAGCGTTCGTGCACACCGCGGACGTCCTGGGTCCGCCGCTCAAGGAGCACCTCGCCTTCCTCGTCGATGCCCAGCCGACCGTGCTGTACGTGGACGGCCCGATGACCCACATGCCCGAGAACTACCCGGAGGAGCACACGAAGCGCTCCCTCTCCCACCTCCAACGGATCCTGCGGACGACGAACGTGCGGACGCTGATCCTGGACCACCACATCCTCCGGGACCGCGAGTGGCGGACCCGGATGGCGCCCGTCTTCCGGGCGGGCAAGGAGCACGACGTCGCCGTCTTGACCGCCGCGGAGTTCGCCGGTCAGCGGATCGACCAGCTCGAGGCGAACCGGGATCGGCTCTACGGAATCGAGCCGCCGGCCTAGCCGAACGCGGCCACCGTGTGCACGTGCACGGGATGGGTCGCGATGTACCAGAAGATCGGACGATAGACGTAGTGGCCGTGCCACACATACCACCATGTCCCGGGGACGGAAACCGGGGCCTGGCGGACGATGGCGGGAGCGGGTTGGGGCGGCGCCCCCGCGGGCAGGTTTGCGGCCAGGTATCCGAGCCCCAAAGGCGCGACACCATAGCTCAGGATCAGGGCGAGCTCCTCGATCTCGAGGGTGAGGTCGTAGAAATTCGTCCTCGTCACGACCCCGATGCAGTCTCGGAACACGTCGATCGCTTCCGTCGGTTCCAAGGGGTTCGTGGCGACCATCGCTGAGGGAGCGTAGGGAGGATTGAAGAGGCCCGCCAGGTGCGTCTCGACGGCCGCGAACCGATCCACCATCGTCTCCTTCGGGATCGAGCCCGCAGCGAGGAGCGCGGCGGCTGCCTCGACATGGATCCCGTCCTTGAACCCGCGAGACGCGAGTCCCGACAGGGCTTGTGCGAACCGATCCAACGCTTCCGGGGGTTCGTACGGGGACCGGGCGAGCGCCGACACGAGGATCGCGTTGAGGGTGGACCGTTCGCGGCGGATCGCATCGATTCGGGCGAGGACCTCGCCCCACGCGGCTTCCGGGATATCCGCGAGGGACGCGCCCACGAGGATCCGGTCCTCCGGCACGATGCCGTGGGACGCGAGTTGGATCCGAAGGCGCTCGAAGGCGAGGCGAACCCACCCCGGATCCCCGGGCATAGAGGCGAGGATCGCGGAACCGATCAGGCGGTCGACCTTGTTCAGGCTCCCCCAGTTCGTGTCGTAATGGAATGACTGGAAGGCCCGGACGAGAAGGGCCGGATCGATCGGGCGCTTCGCCAGGATCATCGACGCGAACCGCAGGTCCACGTTGGTCAGGAGGAGTTCCGACGGGACCTCCTCGTCCCAGCGGGTCTGTTCATCGAACAGAAGGCCGCGGTAGACCTGGCTCGCTCGGGCCGTGGTCTGGAAGAGCCCGGATCGGTATTGGTCCATTTCCTGAACGAAATCGGCGAAGGCCCGGCCGGTGAGGCGGGTCCGCCAAACGGTCAGATCCTCCAGGACGGTCCGACCCGCCAGGGTCGAGAGCAGATATTCTTGCGTCGGCGGATTCCACACGAGGGACTCCAGACTCGACTTTTGGCGGGTGAGTTCCTCGAGCGCCGAGACCGACTGTCGGAGCTCTGGCGGAGCCGTTGGGCCCGGAGTCGCGAGGGCGATCCGGCCGAGCTCGCGCACGCGATCCCGGAGGGAGGGCAGGCTGGCGACCGCCGCGACCCATCGGTCCCGGGTTGCCGCGTCAATCGGATTCAGGAGGCCTTGCGTGATGAGGGCGTCCCGCTCTTCCCGGCCGATGGACGCCTCCGCGCGGTCCCTAACGCCCTGGAGGATCATCCGGACCCGCTCGCTGTCCATGCTTAGGCCCCCCGACGGGCCAGCTCGATTTCCACACCGCAGGAGGCCGAATCCACGGCAGGCTCGACGACGAGCGTAACGGCACGTCCGGAACTCTCGATCGAGAGGAACGGGTCCGAGGCGCAGGCCCCCTCGATGACCTGGAGGATCCACTCCCGCCGTTCTCGCGGCCCGCGAACCGAGCGGTACCGGCGTTCGACCTCGATGGCGACCGCCTCCAGGGCGTAGGACGCCTCGTACACATGACGGTAAAACTGCCCTTCGATCGCCTCCCGCACCGCGGTGGGATCGGTCGCGGGGATGTCTTCGATCCCCTCCAGATCGGCGAAGTGCATCGTCCCGTCGGCGGCAATCACGGCGTCCTTGTCGAGCCACACGTCATGGTAGTCGAGACCGCGGTACGCGCCTCGCCGCACATCCGGACGGAGGCTCCGGGCGAACAGGGTCAATGCGGCAAAGGTGGAACGCGCCAAGTTTCCGAGGAACCGCTCCGCGTCGTCGAAGGATTCGACGCCGAACAGCGCGAAGGCCCGGGACGTGTCGAGACCGAACGTGATGGGACTGTGGAAGTAGACGCGCACGTTCGA
>VBMR01000204.1 GCA_005878325.1 Methanobacteriota archaeon
CGTGGTCAACAAGATCGACCTCGTCGCCCAGGAATACGTCAAGGGCCTTCAGTCCAAGCTCCCGCGGTGGAAGCTTGTGCCGATCTCCGCGGAGAAGGCAGTCGGAATCGCGAAACTGAAGGACGAGATGTACGAGACCCTCCGGTTCATGCGGGTCTTCTTGAAGCCGCAAGGGAAGGACGCCGACATGGCGGACCCGCTCATCGTGAAGGCGAGCTCCGACGTCGGCATGGTGTGCGACGCGATCCACCGGGACTGGCGTCGCCGGTTCCGCTACGCGAACGTCTGGGGACCGTCCGCGCAATTCCCCGGGCAGAAGGTCGGCCTCGATCATCCCCTGAAGGATTCCGACGTCCTGACGGTCGTCCTCCGGAAGGGGTGAGGGGATCCGGGCCTTCGTCACGGGAGGCACGGGTCTCATCGGTCGGCCCCTCGTGGACGCGCTCGTGAGGCGGGATTGGGACGTCACGGTCCTCACACGGGATCCCGCGCGAGCGGCCGATTTCAGGGCCCGGGGCGTGAAGATTGTCGTCGGAGACGTGACCGTCCCGAGGTTCCGGGAGGCGATGTCCCGAGCCGACGTGGTGTTCCACATCGCGGGGTGGCTCGAACTGGGCATTCGGGACGCGGCACGAATGTTCGAGGTCAACCTGACGGGCACGGGAAACGTCCTCTCGATGGCCCGGAAGGAGAACGTGGGTCGCGTCGTGTACACGAGCACGGCCGGAGTCATCGCGGGAGCGACCACCGACCGACCGGCCACGGAATCATCTCCCGTCCGGGTCGCGCTCAACGATCCCTACGTCCGGTCGAAGGTCCAGGCGCACGAGCTCGCGATGAAAGAGATGAACGCGGGACTTCCGCTCACGATCGTGTTGCCGGCCGCCGTATTCGGGCCCCACGACACGGGCCAGCTCGGCCGGAGCCTTGCGCTCATTGCTCGCGGCAAACTTCCCCGGCTCCCGAAGGGGTTTGGAACGAACACGTGGACCCACTCAGCCGACATCGCCGAGGGCCACTTCCTCGCCGCGACGGTGGGCAGACCGGGTCAGCAATACCTCCTTGGGGACCGAGTCCTTCCGATGGTGGACTTCTACCGCAAGGCGGCGGAAGCCGTCGGGGTGCCGCCGCCAACCGTCAGCGTCCCAATGGGCATCGCGCAGATCGCGGCTCGGTTCTCGGAAGCGGGCGCATGGTTCGCGGGTCGGACTCCTCTCTTGTCGCGTTCGGCCCTCAACCTCGCCGCGGTGGACCTCGTCGTCGATGCGTCGAAGGCGCGGCGGGAACTCGGATGGAACCCGCCCCCTTTGGACAGCCGAATTCGGGAGACGATGGACTGGTTTTCCGTCACGTATCGGGACCGGCGCACCCCGTTGCCTCGCAAACCCTCCGGGCCTTCCAGGTGAGGGACTTCCTCATATGCAAATCCCGCGGCCGACGAGAACTCCCGCAAGGGCAACTCCCATGCCGACCAATCCAATGGCTGCTTGTAGGTCCCAGAGAGCGACGTAGAACCACCCGTTCCGGTTGAACCACAGTTCGATGGCGCATGCTGCGCCTCCGAGCGGTGCGAACCACAGGGTTGCGGTTGCGACCAGCCGCGCCTCGGGTCGTTTCCGATACACGAGGACCGCAAATACGAGGACGAGGGCGAAGGAAAGCACGCCGAGGACCGAGAACGGAAAGAGAGTCGAGATCGTCCCGGCGAGGCCGAGGATCCCTCCGGCGGCCATGAGCGTCCCGGCGAGCCGATCGGGGTCCATGGGCGGACCCTCAGGACGCGAGGCGGTGCATCCGCCGGAGGTCACCCTCAAACGGCTTCAGATCCGGGGGAATGGAGACGCCCGTGAGCTCGACGTTCAGTGACAGGCCTCCATCCCGTTTTCGCTTCCAGACGTCGGCGTTGAAGGCGACGATCTTGTCGGTGAAATCCGCCCGCGAGCCAGGGATGCCGTCTCGCGGCATCGGGAACGTCTCGGCATGCACGCTCGCCCCATACATGGACCGCCAGATTTTGTCCGTCGAGAACGGCGCGATGGGGGCCAGAAGTCGAAGGAGATCTCTCAAGCAGGCGTGGAGCGTCCACCGGGCGCCCGTGTCGCCCTCGTATGCGCGGGCCTTCACCATCTCCATATAGTGGGGCGCGAAGAGGTTCCAGAGGAACTCCCGACTCCGGTTCGACGGTACAAACAGGTTCAGGTCCTCGTAGGACCCGCGGGAGACCTCGATCAGCCGGTTCAGCTCCGCGAGAATCCATTCGTCCGAGGGCAGAAGCTTCCCATGTGTGGGTTCCTCGAAGGAAGAAATGAATCGGGCGACGTTCCACAGTTTCGTGATGAACTTCGCGGCCCCACCGACCTTCGCCTCGCTGATCCGGAAGTCGTCCCCGGGGTTCGTCTCG
>VBMR01000004.1 GCA_005878325.1 Methanobacteriota archaeon
CGATCGACACCGGGGCGACGGTCTATGTGAACACGTTTCCGGACCGGGTCGAGGAGGTCCGCAGGACGATCGAGGAATTCGGGATGAAGGCAATCCCGTGCACCGTTGGAGGACCCGCCCGCCTCGAGGGCCCCGACCTCTTCTGAGCTCTACCAGGCAGGCGGCGCCCGACCGACCGGACCCGCGACGACGACCGAGCTGTCGTCCGGGGTGAAGTACTTCGCGGCGAGGTCTCGGACCCGGCCCTCCGAAATCCCGTGGACGATGTCCGCGTACTGCTCCAGGAAACCCATGCCGAGTCCGTAGTACTCCATGCGGTGCAGCTCCGATGCGACCTCAGCGTTCCGCTCGAGGGACACGATGAGCGAGCCGACCTGGTTGTCCTTGCCGTCCCGGATCTCCTCCGAGGAAAAGGGGTCGGAGCGGAGCCGCTCCAGTTCCTTGCGGATCGAGGTGAGGGCCTTCGCGAGGTTTTGCGGGTTCACGCCGGCGGCAAGGGACCACATCCCGGCGGCGGTCCGCGGCTCCAGGCTCGAGTACGCGTAATAGGCGAGGCCCTGCTCGTCCCGCAGGTTGCGGCCGAGGCGGCCATACAGCCCGATGCGACCGAAGAGGAGGTTCGCCAGGTTCAGCGCGTAGAAGTCCTCGTGGCGCCGCGAAACCGCGGGCGCACCGATCGCGATGTCCACCTGGGCCTTATGCGGCATGGGAATCGAGACCCGACGGCGCTTGTGGGGCGGAGGCGGCGGGATCACCGGGACCGTCGACCCTTCCGCCTTCAGTCGGGACAGCGGCTCCGCGACGGAACGATCGATCAGCTTGCGGTCCACGTCGCCGACGATCGACAGGATGAGGGCCTCGGGGCCGACGTGTTCCTCATGAAAGGAAACGAGGTCGGAACGCCGGATCTGCCGGACGCGGGCCTCGCCGCCCTTCGGGTCGCGCCCGTACGGATGGTCTTTCGGGAACACGAGGCTTCCGAGCTCCCGCGAGGCCCTCGCGTGGGTATCGTCGGCCTCGATCCGCAGGTCGTTCCGCAACTCGCCGCGTACCCGGTCGATCTCCCGCGGCGGGAAGGTCGGCTCGGAGAGGCATTCGACCAGGAGGCCCATCGTCTCCCGGAGGGTCTCGCGCGTGCACCGTCCGTGGAAGTTCAGGAGCTCCTCGCCGTTGTGGAACTCGAGGGTCGCCCCGATCCCCTCGAGGCGGTCCGAGAGCTTCGCCGCCGACCGGCGACGGGTCCCGCTCAGCAGGAGACGGGCGGTGAACTCCGCGACGCCGTGCGCCTCGCCTTCCGCCGCGACCCCGGCGGGCACGCTCCCGCGGAACGCGACGAACGGGTTCGAGGGCAGGGCGTTCGACACGAGGACCGCGCCGCTTTCCAAGGCCGTTCGGTCGGGGAGGTTCACGCGTCCTCCTGTGCGTGGAACCGCACGACGGAACGATGGGAATCGACGAGATAGGTCCGCGCGGCATCGCGCACGGCCTCCGGCCGCACCTTCTCCGCCTTCGCGAGGAGCCGCTCTCCGAAATCCCAGGAGGAGAGACCTTCGCCCGCGGCGAGCAGGATCCCCTGGAACGTGACGCCGTCCTGTTCGTACCGGGACCAGGCGCGGAGCTGCTGCCTCGCTCGGTCCATCTCCGCCTTCGGGGCGGGCGTCTTGCGGACACCTTCCACAACGCGGTCCAGGACGGACTCGACGCGGTCCAGGGAGGCGCCCCCGGCGAGGGTCGCGTTCGCGATGAGCAACGAGGGATCCAACTTCGCCTCCAAGCGCACGCCCACGTCCGTCGCGAGCTTTGTGTCGACCAAGGCGCGATACAGGCGGTTGGAACGGGGCTGCCAGTCGCCTGCCGCGAAGGGGACGAGGCCCCGCCATCCGCCGAGGAGGGTCGAGAGGACGATCAGGGCGGGGACGTCCTCGTGGGCCGCGGCGGGGATGTGCCATCCGACCGCGAGGAGGTCGGCGGGGCCCGGGCGTTCCAGGTCGGCCCGGCGTTCCCCGCGCTGGTCCGGCTCCGAGAGGCGCAGGGCCTCGGGGGGCGCCTCGGGCTTCAGGGGCGCGAACGCCTCGCGGATGTGCTGCATCGCGACCGCGGGATCGAAGCCGCCGACGAGGATCAGCGCGGCGTTGTTCGGGGCGTAGTACCGCAAGTAGTGTTGGTACAGGGGATCGCGGGCCAGGGTCGCGAGGTCCTGCTTGTACCCGATCGGGGTCCAGTGGTATGGGTGGACGTGGAACGCGAGGCCCCACAGCTCCTCCTCCACCGCGAACTCGGGCTGGTTCTCCGCGCCCTCCCGCTCGCTGATGACGACCGTGCGCTCGGCCTCGACCTCCTTCGGGTCGAAGGCGGCGTTGCGCATCCGCTCCGACTCGATCATGAGGGCCGTGTCCATCTCGCTCGCGGGGATCGTCTCGAAGTACATCGTGTAATCGGTGTCCGTGAAGGCGTTCATCTTGCCGCCGAGGCGGGAGATCATCTTGTCGATGTCCCCCTTGGCGAGCTTGCCGCCGCCCTTGAACAGCATGTGCTCGACCCAATGGGTGGAGCCGGTCATGCCGGGGACCTCGTTGCGCGACCCGATCCGGTAGACGACCCACGTGGACAGGGCCTTCGTGTCCGGGATCGGCCGGAGGATCACCTTCAACCCGTTGTCCAGGGTGTCCACGTGGGTGGGCATTTGCGCCGAGGCATCACGAGCGGGCGATAAAGAGTTGACCGAAGGCGCCGAACGACAGAGCCTCCAACGGGCCCTGCCCTGGCAAACATGACAAGGTAGTCAATCGACTGAGACTAGCGGGATAGCCCCCTCCGATTCAACTTCTTAATTCGTCTGCGGAGGACCTCCCGGTAATCTGTACCTTGAACGGCGGGTGCAAGCAAGGTCCGCCCGCTGCCCGGTCGGTTTGACTTTGACTCATACAGAATCAACTGGCTGAGGATGTGCGCTTGCGGTGCTCTCACTCTCAGTTGCTTTTTGACAGACGAGAGAAGGGGTCTAACACGCCCACCCGTCCAAATCAGCTGGTAGCTAGGGCTCCATGCCGGGTCTCGCGCAGGCTGGTAGGCAAGGATCCCGCCGTATGTGCCCTGAATTGCCTCCAAAACGTCTCTTTTGGTATTCGCAACAGCTATGCGCGGGTGATACCGATACGCCCGGGGACCTTTCGCCCGCGCCTTGGTAATCATAAGCGAGCCTTCGGCATCGATGAACCCAGCAACATACTTCGCCGATACCTTCGATGGTGTTGTCGAGTTTTGCTCCTTGTTCGGTTGATGGCTGCCAGCGCCTCTCCTGTTCAACTGCTTCAGTCTTAAGTAGACACTATCACGCGCTCTTAGCTCACCCAAGGACAGTGGCAGCAGACGACCCTTCGGGTCCCGGGACCTCCGCCCCGCTCGAATCAATTCATCGAACGCGATGAGCACGCTAGCCTGTTTGGACTTCACCACAAGAAAGGGCGCGATCTTTCGAATCAAACCGGCCGCGGCTGCGTTGGTCCATATTAGCGCATATGATGGCTTCCAAACAGGTAGGTTCCTGGCAACGGCGGACATCGTCCCGCCCCACGTCTTCCGAATCTCGTCCAACACCAACCGGCTGGTGTTGTAAATGCTCAACCTAATGCAATATTCGCGAGCCCCGTTCCTACGACGAATACGGGCGAGGCCGAGGTACCCTTCTCCATCGACAAAGCCGGCCAAGTACTCGACTGGAACCATTCAAACTCATAGCGCCCCGGAACCTAACCATTCCGCGGGGAGGGGTGAGTGAAAGTACTACGCCCGTCGATCGCCGCCCTGACCTTTTTGGGCGCGAAACTTGCTCGACTCGAGATCGAGTTCGAAGTCTTCTTCCTTCACTTCGCTCGGAGTAAAGACCTTGCCGGCCTCAAATTCGAGCTTCTTTTCGTTCTTCTTCCGTTTCTTGGGCTTTTCCTCAACTTGCTGTGGCATATGCGGCCTCCATCTCCGTTGCGTAAGGATCAAGGAGATCAATGCGGCGCCGGGTCCCGTCGTTCACGACCAACATGGACCAATCAATCATCTCGATATTGAAGGTGTCGCATAGTTCCCGGCGAAGGTGTGCCCGGGTGTCTTTTGGGGGCTCTTGGATCGCACTCTTGATCGCCTCGTCGTCCGTGATGCGATCCACGAGGCCCGCCCGCTGACGCTTATAAAAGAGGGACCGTTCCGCACCAATTTCCGAGTACTGCTTGCACGCCATCATCTCGACCTCGGGGCCGGCCTTCTTGTCGCCTGCCTCCTGGATCGCGTAATAGCGGTCCAGCCATTCGATACGGTGCGCGAGGTCCTTCGACCGTCGGTTCTCGAGGCCGTCCAGGATCTCCTCAAACGTCCGCAGGGCGCGACGTTCCCAGTCGTCCTCCACGATCGTCTCGATCTTCTCGAGGTAGTACCGCTGGACGTCGATCGGCGACACGATCCGGCCGTCCTCGAGTTCCACCTTCCATTGCTCCGGATTCCGGAGCTCGACATTGTGCCACACGTCCCGGATCGGGTCCTTCAAGCGCGGCACATCCTCGAGGCGGCCATCCTCCATCAGCTGCAAGACGGCGGAGGTCGTGAAGTGGCGGAGCATGATCGCGGTCTCGTTCATGAGGGCGTCCCCGAAGATCACGTGGAGCCGGCGCCAGACGCGGCCGTCCGCGTGCGGCTCGTCGCGGGTGTTCAGGATGCCCGTATCGTGCATCGTCTCCCCGCTGATCACCTGCGACGTCAGGAAGGCCATCGGCGACAGGACGTACTTCCCGCGGAGGATGTCCCCCGCGCCCGTGTAGATGAAGCGGGTCGCAAGGTGCGGGACGAGGTCCCGCAGGAACTGGTTCGGGAACGGCACGTCCCGCGAGACGCAGTAGTTCTCGTGGGACCCGTACGACGTCCCGTCCGGCGACGTGTTGTTCTTGAACGCGTGGATCTTCATGTCGCCCGTGTACTTCTCCTCCATGATCCGGCGGAGCCAGTCGAGGATCTTCTCCCCGGCCTTCTCCCACACGACGACATCGTGGAAGTTCGTCGTCTCCGCGGTGCTCACCTCGAAGTGCCCGACGTCGTAGTAGACGCGCGACCCGTTCGTGACGAACTCGCCGGCGAGGTG
Organism: Methanobacteriota archaeon; assembly: GCA_005878325.1. Lineage (GTDB taxonomy): Archaea > Thermoplasmatota > Thermoplasmata > RBG-16-68-12 > RBG-16-68-12 > RBG-16-68-12. The sequence goes on from VBMR01000004.1 coordinate 5,123, forward strand.
CAGGTCCGATTCCCGCAGCAGGTCGAGGGCCATCATGTGCGGGTCGAAGCCCATCGTGCCCATCTTGCGGCAGTACAACGTGTACTCGTGCTCGGTCCCCTGGACCATTTTCCGCATGCGTCACCCGACCATCGGGTCCGCACCCGTCCGGAAGACCTCCCGCTGCCTCTTCTCGTACACGTACATCTCGGTGATCGCGTGCTCCTTGCACTCCTCGTCGATCGCCATCTCGAGGTCCCTCATCATGAGGCCTTCCTTCTTCCGGTCCGCCTTCTTCAACAGGATGACCCGCTTCACGAAGTTCTTCTTCGCGGTCGTCACGATGGCCTCGATGATCGCCCCGGAGATGATGTCCTTCCGCTTCACCGTCTTGATCGCTTCCTTCGCCTCGGTGTCGAGTTTCACCTTCACCCACTTGTTGTCGCCGTACAGCTCGTCGAGGACGAACCGCCGCAGGGCCTCGATCGCCTCCTTGTGGCCGCCGTACTCCTGCTCGAAGCTCGATGCGACCGGCAGCTCCTCGTTGAGGTAGATCTGGAGGACCTCCTCGGCCGCCTTCCGGTCCGGCCGCGGGATCTCGATGATCTCGTCGAAGCGGCCCGGTCGCAGGAGCGCCGGGTCCACGAGGTCCGCGCGGTTCGTCGCGCCGATCACGAAGACGTCGTGCAGCTCGACGAGGCCGTCCATCTCGCTCAGGATCTGCGCGATGATGTTCTTGTGCACCCCGGAGGTGTCCATCATCCCGCGGACCGTGAAGAGGGCCTCGATCTCGTCGAAGAAGACGATGCTCGGCTTCTTCTCGTGCGCCTGGCGGAAGATCTCCTTGATGATCCGCTCGCTCTCCCCGACCCACTTCGACAGGACGTCCGCGATGCTGACGTTGAAGAAGGTCATGTCGTTCTCCGTCGCGATCGCCTTCACGAGGAGCGTCTTGCCGCAGCCCGGGGGACCGTAGAGGAGGATGCCGCGCGGGGCCTCGAGGGAGATCTGCTCGAACAGCTTCGCCTCTTGGTACGGCAGGACGACGACGTCCTTGATCCGCTCGATCGCCTCCATGAGCCCGCCGATCTGCGCGTATTTGACGTTCGGCTTCTCGCCGAGGAGCAGGGACTTGACTTCGAGGTTCGGGAGGACCTCGAGGACCTCCATCGTCGGCGGGAGGACGCTGATCTGGAATCCGGGCTTCAGCTTCTTGTAGACGCCCTTGTCGCAATCGATCAGGCGCTTCTCCATGTCCCCCTCGATCGAGATGACGAGCTTCCCGTCCATCATGTCCGCGACCTTCGCGATCACGCCCTCGTTGCGGACCGCGCTGCCCTCGACGATCGCGTAGGTCTGCGGGTGCACCCAGACGTATTGGCCGACGCCGAGCTGGGACTTGTCCACGAGCCCGGTCGAGACCTTCAGGAGCTCCGTCGCGCGCGCGACCACGACCTGGTTCCCGTCCAGGTCGGGCCCTTCCTTCCGCACGACGTAGGCGTACAGGAGGGGCGGTTGCTTGATCTTGTTGAACTTGTCCTCGTAGGCTTTGAGCCGGTACTCCCGTTCCTCGATCTCGTACCGGAAGGAATGCAGGTCCCGTTCGTACTGGCGGCGGAGGCGGTCCATCTTCTCTTCGAACTCGTCTCGGACCTCGTCCACGGACTTCGACGCCTTTCCGTCCCCTTCCTCGCTTGCCATTCCGTGATCACCGCGTGCGTGCGCCCTGAGATCGGTTGGGACGCGACGGCATCCTCCCTGCCGGCGCAAGCCTGTGGAACAAGCTGTCTCGTCCCATCCCTTGTTAGAAAGTGGCATCCAGAATTAAAGCTTTTGTTATCGGTATTGTGCGCGCGACGATTCGCTTTTTTCACGGGAGAAAGTGCGGTGCCCGCCCGTCGTCGAACAAATTCGGACCTTTGAATCGTTCCCCGGACCGTCCGATGACGCGAAAACGTGCTCAGAGGCTCGAGATCTCGCGGGTCCGGGTCCGATTCACGCCTCGACGAGGGTGTATCCCCCGAGGATGAGCTTCTTCAAATACGGCATCAGGACGCGCGCGAGGGCCATGTCCCCGTCCCAGTCTTCGAGCTGGTCCCAGTGGTGATCTTCCATGTCCTTGATGCAGCGTTCGATCCGCCCGGTCCACGACCCGGCGCCGTCTCCCTCGATCCGGGCGGCGAGGACCAACCACTTGCCCCGACCGATCAGGATGTGCATGTGGCCCACGGTCATTTCGTTCAGGTCTGCGTATTCGTCCCCGCGCAGCGCATCCTTGACGAATTGCTGGACCGCGGTCAACATGCCCGTCAAGATGTCCGTGTCGACATCGGGACGAAGCCGGCGGGTCTCGTGCTTGATCAAGATGCCGTCGCGATGGTACAGAAGGAAGAGGTCCTCGATAATCGCCTCGGTCCCCTTCGACGGCGCGGCTGGGGCGACCACGGGCTTCGCGGCGGCGGCCCGCTGGCGCAAGAACAGGAAGAGCCCGCCGGCGAGGACCGCTCCCACGATCGGAAGGAGCCACCAGAAGTCCCCGAGGGACAGTCCCGTCGCGGCCGCAGCAACGGTGGTGAACTGGAAGGTGAGCGGGTTCTGGACCCGGTTGCCCGCGCGGTCGGAGGCGCCGGTGCCCACGATGACGGTGAAGGTCGTGCCTGCGGCGAGCGGCGCGCCAGGCAAGAATTTCACCACGTGCGAGTCGGCGCTCCAGAGGAACGTCCCCGTCACGGGAGAGGAACCGGAGGTCAGGGAGAACGCCCGTTCCACGGAGGCGCGATCCATCGCCTCGCTGAACGCGATCTCGATGATCGGAGTTTGCTGTGTATTGTTGCCCTGGGGCGTCGACGTGATCACGCTCGGCACGGTCGCATCGATCAGGGTCCACGTGTCGTTTCCGCTCGGAGTCGCTTCCACGTTCCCCGCGCGGTCGGTGGCGATGGCACGGAAGGCATAGACGCCCTCTGCAGGCGCGGTGAAGGTGGCCGACGTGGAGGATGTGCTGGCGAGCGGTAACCAGACGCCACCCGAGTAGTATTCGACCCGATATGTGGCGATGTCCGTGACCCCTACGTCGGGGGCCCATGTCACGACGAACGAGAGGGAGGTCTCATAGCCGGGGAGCGGGACGACGTGGGAGCCCGGGCGCGTCGTGTCGACGATCGTCCACGTGTTGTTCTGCGTCGGATCCGGCTGGCTGTTCCCCTTGGCGTCCTCTGCGGTCGTCGCGAACTCGTAGAATCCGTCCCTCGTCGCGACGAACGTGAACCGTCCCTCCGTGCCTGCCGGTTGGGTCAGATACGAAGTCCATCCGCCGGAGCCGCTTCCGACCATCCGATACCAGAGCGTGATGTTTCCAAATCCGGTCCCGTTGCCATCATTCGCCGTGTACCGTACGAAGAACGTGAACGTGTTCTCGTACGTGGGAAGGGCGGAAGCCGACGATGTCGGTGCGCTCTGATCCCGCATGACGACCGGCTCCATATGACTCGTGTCCATCGGAATGGCGCGGGGGTTGTTCGTGAAGGCGTAGGACCCGTACGTCACGGTCACCGTGGTCTTGTTCTCGACCGCGGCATTGGAATTGACGTAGACTCGGTCCGTCACCAAGATCCACGATTGGTCGCCGCTCGGTGCGATCCGGTTCCAAATCGTGGCCGCGTTGTCCTGGACTTGGATGCGGGCTCCAGTGACCGGGGTCGCAGCATTTGGCCAGGCCACCTGGACTTCCAAAAAGTTTTGGACCGTGAGATTGCCGGCGCTCTGCACCGACACAGTCGTGAAGGGCGTGTTCAAGGCAACCGCTTCCGTGTAATTGTCCACGTAGAAGTCGAAGGAACCCACGGCGAGGAGGGTCCCGTTCTCGACCGTGAAGCGGCTCGTGAACGTCGCGTTGCCCACGAGATAGTATCCGCTCGCGGTCGCAGGTTTCGGGGCGCCTCCGGTTCCCGGGCTTCCTTTCGCGACTCCTTCGATCCATTCGTCGGAGGACCATCCGTCGCGCACGAGTCCGCCGATGACGCCGGCAGCATCCCCGCCGCGACCTGCGGTCGTCGCCGTGTCCCCGTTCCCACCCTGAACGGTCTGGATCGAATTCCCGGCAAGGCTCGGGGTGACATAGACCGCTCCGATTCCGGTCGCGGTCCCGCCGTCGCCTCCGGCGAGCGACCCGTCCCCGCCGTTTCCGGCCGTGACGGAGGTGATCGTATTGGACGAGACCGTCGTGAGGTTGAACACTCCATCGTTGTTCCCGAGGACGACGACCCCGGTCGCATTGCCGCCATGGCCTCCGGTCCGGCCGCGGCCGCCCAGGCCGCCCGTCAACGTGTCGACGCCGTTGAAATGCACCGTGGCTGCGTTGACGACGGAAAAGCCCGAGATGCCGATCGCATCGCCACCCGCGGCGCCGTTCCCGGTCGGGTTGAGATTCGCGCTTGTGTTCCCTCCGAACCCTCCGCGGATCGTGTCAATCGTGTTGCCACTCGCATCGGACACCGCGACCGAGATCAGGAAGAGCCCATATCCGTTCGCCCCGAGCCCGCCCGAGCCATCGCCGCCCGCGGCGGTCCCTTGGCCTCCCGTACCGCCGCCGCCTCCGGTCACCCGACTGAGCGAGTTCGAAGTCACCGACGCACCGCCGGTCGTGAAGGCGACCTCGATGCCCGCGCCTTCGCCCGCGTTCCCGCCGCGGCCACCGGTCACCGTGCCTCCGCCGCCTCCCCCCACACCGCCGCGGCCGCCCGCGACGTTCGATATCGAATTGCCTTGAACGACGGGATTCGAGGTTCCCGCGACGACGATCCCAGCCGCCGGACCTCCGTTGCCTCCTCGGCCTCCGATGCCGGTCACGTTGTCGTGACCGTTCCCACCGTTCCCGCCGAGCACGACGTCAATCATATTGTCGATGACGGAGACCGGCGCGGGCGTGTTGGCGTACACGCCAAGGGCGATGCCGCCGTCACGGCCGTTGGAGCCGGGAGTGGCTCCGTTCGCTCCCACCGCGCCACGGACGCCGCGAATCGTATTCGACGTGACGTCCGCGGACGCTTTCGAGATCAAGATCCCTGCGGCCAACCCCGAGCTCACGTTCGTGATTGTGTTCCCGGAAATCCATGTCGCTCCGAAGGAGGGCTGCTCCACCTGGATTCCGGCTTGAGTGTTGTTGATGACATTGTTCAGGATTTGGACCGTCGAACCGTTCACGTAGATACCGAAGGCCGTCGCCCGGCGGATCGTGTTGCCGGAGACGGTGCTCGCAGAGTTCTGGAGGAACGCGAAGCCGACGCCCGCCTGGAGGACCGTGTTGTTGCGGATCGGCGGCGAGATGTTCATCGCACTCGTGCCGTCAGCGAAGAGCCTCCCGCGTACGGTCAAGGTCACATACGGTTCAGCGCGGACCGTCACTCCGGGCTGAATCGTCAGGGTGACCGACGGCATGACGGTCACGTTGCCGATCATGACCCGAATACATACGGGGGCCCAGGCGGTGTCCACGGCGATGGGACCGGACACGAAGCAGTTCGGCAGGATCGGGCCGGCCGCCCTCGCCTCGGGGACGAGACCCAGGATCGAGGCGCCGAAAAGTACGAGGAAGATGACCAAGACACGGTTCGTTCGGTGCGGACCGAGATGTGGGCGCGCCATTACGG
>VBMR01000205.1 GCA_005878325.1 Methanobacteriota archaeon
CATGGACCCGACGAGCGAGACGAACTGCTCTCCGGCCGCGGTCCCGCGGAAGAAGGGGACGAAGTTCGACGCGGGGAAGGGGCCCGCGAACAAGTGGACAAAGGCGAAGACGACGAACAACACGACGATCGAGAGGAGGACGACCGTCACGATCGTCTCCGATCGTCCCGTGATCTTCGTCCCGCGGTAGTTCAGGCCGATGAAAAGGGAGGCCGCGAAGACGGCGAACAGCCGAGTGAGTGCCCCTTCGTCGAGGCCGAACAGGACGAGATCGGAGGTCCCCATCACGGTCTTCAGCGCGACGACGGCGCCGAGGCCGAAGCCGAAGATGTAGAACGACGCGACGATGCAGTGGCCGAACCACGACATCCAACCGCCGAGGAAGCCCCAGGGGTCACGCATCGACCGACGGACCCAGAGATACCCGCCTCCCGTCTCCGGAAAGGCTGAGCCCAGCTCCATGTAGGCCATGGCGGTGAACATCGTGACGACGAAGTTCAGGCCGAAGGCCAGGATCAAGGAGGGCCCGGTGATCGCGTACCCGGGGCCCACCAGGAGGAAGATCGTCGTCCCGATCGTCGGGCCGAGCCCGATCATCGTGATTTCGAGAAGCCCGAGGTCGCGGCGAAATTTGACCTGAACCTCGCGGCCGTGCTGCACTGGAGCGCGGGCAGACGGAGGGGTGCTTATTATCCCTTGGTCGGCGTTCCGATGGACTTCAAATACATGAGTGGATAGGCGAGCTCGGGGACGTAGCGGAGGACCCCGACCGCGCGCACGCTTCCCAGGCGGACCGTCACTTCTACATGCAGCACGTCTTCGGTGAGGACGGCATACCGATAGGGGCCGCGGGGCCGGATCCTCGGCCGGTCGATCCGCACGCGGACGTCCTCGACCAGAGGCTGGACCCGCGCGGAGGCTTCGACCGCGCGCTCCACCGTCCCCGCATTTCCACGGGTCAGAGGAGTCCCGATGAACTGGTGCAGGAGCGCCCCGAGTTTGATCCCCGCCTCGAAAGCGGCTCGGTCGCGGTCGGTGCCGGCGAAGTAGTCCCGGGTGTGATCCCTGGCCATGGTCTCCCCCGCCGCGAGGATGGCAGGCGGCAGGATAAGGCCGACGGCAAGCCTTTTTCGGACGGCGGGACTTCGAGGAACCGCGGTCCGACCGCCGCGTCCGCGGCGCGTCATGGCCGGACGCGAGGGCGGCATCCCCATGGACTCCGAAAGCCGTTCATCGACGAACCTGCGCGACGTGACCCACGTCTTCCTCGGCCGTTTCAAGCGGGCCGCGAACACGAGTTCTTCCGGGCCATAAATGCCCGCGTGATCGAGCACCTCGGGTTCGACTCCGACGATCCTCTGCTCGACGAAATCCAGTCCCAGTTTCGGTCCGGTGTCGCGTGGAAGCTGTTCCCGGACGTCGAGGACACCCTCCGATCCCTCCGAGAGACGGGATTCCACCTCGGAATCATCTCGAACGCTTCCCACGCCCTTCCAGAGACCCTGCGAAAGTCCGGCTTGGCCCGATACTTCGACACCGTGACGTATTCGTTCGGCGTCGGCTTCGAGAAACCGGATGTACGGATCTTCCGTCGCGCGGTCGCGACGGCGAACGCGTCCGAAGAACGGTCCATCCATATCGGGGATAGCTTCGAGGCAGATTACGTCGGGGCGCGTCGCGCGGGACTCCACGCGATCCTCCTGCAGCGGGAGGGAGAACCGCCGACTCCCTGCCCCACGATCCGGTCCCTCTCCGCCCTGCCGGACCTCCTGAAGGCGGCTCATTCTCCCCCTTGAAAATGCCGCGGCAAAGTCTTAATGCGACGCCCTGCGTGGACCGGAGTTCCACATGGGAAGAAAGGTCATCATCGGGGTCATCGGCGGAGGGAGCACCGCCTCGCCGGAGGGCGTCGCCCTCGCGGAGGAGGTCGGCTTCCTGATCGCCCGCGCGGACGCGATCCTGATTTGTGGTGGCCTGAACGGCGTGATGGAGGCGTCGGCGAAGGGGGCGAAGCGGGGCGGAGGCTTGACGGTCGGGATCCTGCCCACGGGGAACAAGGCGGACGCGAACGCCTTCATCGACCTGCCGGTGGCGACCGCGATGAGCACGGCGAGGAATCTGATCATCGTGAGGACCGCGGATGCCCTGATCGCGGTGAATGGCTCCTACGGGACGCTCAGCGAAATCGCCCACGCCTTGGACCTCGGCAAGACGGTCTTCGGTCTCCGCACGTGGCCGATGGACAAGATGGGCGTCGAGGCGTCTCGATTCGTCCCCGTGGACACGCCGCGCCAGGCGGTGGAGCGCGCCCTCGAGTACGCGAAAAAGGCAATGGGGGCGGAGAAGCCCGGCGCGGGTTTCATCAAGTGAATCCCAGAGGCGCACCAGCCTTAAGATGGGCCGGCCCATACTTTTCCCGTGCAACCCGTGACCGCGGCCTCCCTCGCGGCCCTCGGCCTCCAGCCCAAGGTCGCGCGGCGCGTCGCGCGGGAAGTGAACGAGGTTCGCCGAACCGCCCGAGGCCGGACGGCGGCGGAGGCCCAGGTCCACACGTGGCTCGCCTTCCGCCGAATGTTCGATCGAGACGCCTCCCTCCGAGAATCGTTCCCCCTGTTCTCGTTCCTGTATCGCGTCGCCTACGAAGGACGCCGAAGGGAAGACGGCCCGGGGCCCGTGTGGACGCCTTCGTCGACCGGGGTGCGTAACTCGAACGTCCATGCGCTCCAGGTGGGACGGGGCTTCCGGACGTACCGCGACCTGCATCGGTGGTCGGTCGAGCACCGGGACGAGTTCTGGACGGCGATGGTCGATCGACTCGAGATCGTGTTCCAGACGGAGCCCGCGCGGATCCGGAACCCGGACTCGGATCCGATGCGGCCGGAATGGCTTCCCGGCGCCCTCCTCAACATTGCGCAGAGCTGCCTTCGCGGGGAGCCCTCGAAGACCGCGATCGTCTCCGCGTCTGAGGCATCGCCGCGGCTGCGGCGCACCTCGTATGGCGACCTCCGCCGTCTCGCGGGTCGCGTCGCGAAAGGTCTCGAGGCCTTGGGCGTCGGTCGGGGCGCGCGGATTGCGTTGTACCTCCCGATGACGCCGGAGTCCGTCGCGATCTATCTCGGCGTGATCCTCGCGGGAGGTTGCGTGGTCGGCATCGCCGACGCCTCCGCGCCCGCGGACTTCGAGAAGCGATCGCGCATCGCGGGTGCGAGTCTCGTCTTCACGATCGACGCGTACCGCCGGGACGGAAAAGACCATGCGATCTACGAGAAGGTCGTGAAGGCGCAAGGACCGCGGGCGGTCGTCCTGCCTGCGGAGGGTGCGTCGCGCGGGACCCGACTTCGGGAAGGGGACCTGGCGTGGGACGCTTTCCTCGCGAAACGAGGCGAGTTCGAGGCCGTGTCCTGCCTTCCGTCCGATCCGACAAACATCTTGTTCTCGTCCGGCACGACGAAAGATCCGAAGGCGATCCCGTGGACTCAGACGACGCCGATCAAGGCCGCGGCGGATGCGCATCTCCATCAAGATGTCCATCCCTCGGACGTCCTCCTTTGGCCGACGAGCTTCGGATGGATGATGGGTCCCTGGCTCACATACGCGAGCCTCGTGAATCGGGCGACGATGGCCTTGTACGTCGGGAGCACGACTCGCCGGACGTTTGGGAAATTCGTTTCGGCGGCCGGGGTCACGATGCTCGGCGTGGTGCCGAAGCTGGTGCGCGAGTGGAAGGCCCGCCGCACGATGGAAGGCCTCGACTGGAAGGGCATCACGCGCTTCAGCTCGACCGCCGAACCGTCGACGCCCGAGGAGATGCTCTACCTGTCGTGGCTCGCGGGCGGAAAGCCGATCATCGAATACTGCGGCGGCACGGAGGTGGGCGGCGGGTACCTCACCGGGACGATGGTCCAGCCCTGTGCCCCTTCCGCGTTCACCACCCCCGCCCTCGGACTCGACCTCGCGATCCTGGTCCAGGGCCATCCCAGCCCT
>VBMR01000196.1 GCA_005878325.1 Methanobacteriota archaeon
GGAAACGTTCCCGTGCGTCCGCACATGCGACATCGGTACCCGTCGCGCCGGATGATTTGGAGTCGAAGGTCCGCCCATTCCGGTGACTGGATGCTCCCTCCCGGGTAGAGAGTATCATGCCACCGCCAGTACGCCCGGTCTCGTTTCCTCCGGGCCCACCATCGCAAGATCGGTCGGATGGGGTTCATCGCGAGGCTCCCGGGTCCCGAACCCCCATCCCGAGCGGGTCCGTGGCGGAAAGAGGGCGCCTCAGAGAATCGTATGGGCAGAAGGAGCGACGGTCCTAGAGGACTTCGATGACCTTCACCGCGACGATGAAGGCGAAGACGACCAGGAGCGGGGTGATCGGGATGAGCAGGCTGTGCGAGAGGACCTTCGACCGAAGGCTTCCGGTCTCCTCCGCATGGGCGCTCGTCAGCTCCCGAATGATGAGGAAGAGGATCAGGGAGGCGACCGCGGCAGCCCCGAAGCTGCCCGCTAGGAACGTCGACGTAATGGCGACCACGGTTGTGATCATGCGACTCCCTCTTCCCTCTCGATGAGCATGTAGCGGGGGCCTATTTAAACCCATTCCCTACCCGTTGCTCTTTTGAGATTCGGACCGCAAGCCGCGGGTCGAAAAGGACTCTACCGCCGGCGGTCCTCTCGGCCTCCGCCGACGAGACCGTAGACCGTCGTCGCGATGTACCAGCCGACGCCGATCCAGGAGTAGCCGATTCCCAGGATCAGGGTCGTGTTCAGGCGCTGGCCCGTGCCTGCGGCCTGGGCGAAGCCGTCCGATCCCGGGAGCATGACCCCGGAGATCCCGAGGATGATTCCGGCCACGACCGCGGGTCCGATGAGGAATCGTCCCAGGAACCGCCGCCGCTGCACGAGCCGTTCGCGCCTCGACGTGAGGCCGCCGCCGTCGTCGTAGTCGGCGGGCCCGGCCGTCGAGGGATCGCCGGAGTCCATCCGCTGCGCCTCGCGCTTGGCCGACGCCTCGACCTCGCTCAGGCTCTCGAGCAGCTCGTCGATGTCCCGATCGACCGTGTCGCGGGAGCCGCCCTCGGCCAGCGGGGGCGGGAGGGATTCTCGAGATCCTCCCCGCGCCATGTCGCCGAGGTGGCTGTCGACCTCGCGGATCTGTCGCGCGAACGACGTCCGGATCGAGAGGCCGAGTCCCCCCAGGCCGACGAGGAAGACCGCCGCGACAATCATGTAGGTCATGTAAATCCAACGCGTGAGCTCCGGCCCATACCGCCAGTCGGAGCCCACGCCTTGCGCCCATTGATACGACGCGACTCCGACGATGACGAAGAACACCGCGAAGACCGCGGCGAGCATTCTCGGTCGGAGCGCCATTCGCATCCCGCCTTGTGCGGGACCGGATATACTTCATCCCCTCCTTTTCATTTTTGATAGGGCTGGGTCCCTTCCTCCAAAGGTATATCCGGGGTCGGACCCCTCATCGCATGGCGGAGGGCGCGCCGGTCCGCCGCGGTGGAGGGAGATGGAATGGGAACCCAGACGCCCGGCTCTCGCTTCGTGCGACGGGAAATCCTCCTGTTCGTCATCGCTGCCGCCGCCTCGTTCGCGTTCCTCAACCACGATAACCTGTACCTGCAGGGACGGTTCCGACTCATCATCGACCGAATCGAGCCCTACCTCCTCGTCACCGCCGTCGCCTACCTGTTCTTGCGTGCCGCGGTCATCGCGATCGAACTGCGTCCGCCCCGCGTCCATGCGGAGCTCGTGCGGTGCCCGGAGTGCGGACAGTGGATCGACGATCGCTCGGCCGCGGGCCTCGCCGCCCATTCGGAGGCCGAGTCCGCGCGGAAGGTGGCGCCAAAGGTGGCGCCGAAGGTGACGCCGATGACGGCCGTCACCCTCGCCGCGCTCCGGAAGGCGGTGGAAGCCACGCACTCTCTGACCCCGGCGCCCGAGACCGAGGAGGGGTTACCCGCCCCATCGGAGGGGACCGCGCCGAGAATCGCGGGACGCGACCTCGTCAAAGCATTGAGCGATACGGACTTCCTCGAGCGGATCGGTCACGCCCCGCGGCCTCCAGAGGACCGGCGGTTCAAGCGTTGAGGTAACATGAGTCTGGACCACGCCATGATCGTGGGAGATTCATGAGCGACTCCGGATCGACCGGATCGCCGAGCGTTGCCCGTGAGATGCAGAAACAGAAGCGGTCGATGATCCTGACGCTCGTCCTCTTCATCATCCAGCTGAGCGTGCTCCTCTCGTACCAATGGTGGCTCAATCCCCCGCGATTCCGACCGGATGCGCCCCTCATCATCATGTTCGGCATCCTCAGCGGCGCGATCATCTATGTCGCAGGAATGGCCTCCTCGGCCCACATGGGTCCTCTCTTCAAGCCCCGATTCTGTCCCGCGTGCAGCCGGCAGATCCCATTCGACGCCGCCCTATGCCCCTATTGTGGACGCCGTTTTCCGTGAGCTTCTGATGCGCGCGAGGGCGCAACCGCAGGGCGTCAAGCCGGAAGCGCTTGCGTTCAGGCGCTGAGTCCTACGAAGACGAGAAGTTCCTCCAGGATCCGATAGGTGAAGCCCCAGATCAACCGCCCCTCCGGTAGAAACGAGGGCACGTACAGTTCTCCGAGGATCGTGGGGACCAAACTCTTG
>VBMR01000197.1 GCA_005878325.1 Methanobacteriota archaeon
GGTCGTCATGGGCGTCGGCATCGTCGAGGACTTGCGGCGTTGCGTGACCTCCGACTTCAAGAAATCCGGCAATCCGATCGTCCTGATCGGATCGACCCGCCCGGAATTAGGCGGGTCCGAGTACGAGCGCCTCCGGGGTTTCGCGGGAGGGCCGCCGCCATCGGTGGACGCGCTCGGCCTCCGGGCCTCCATGGACGCGGTCCTACTGGCGATTCGTTCGGAGACGGTCGCGGCCTGTCACGACCTGAGCCATGGGGGACTCGCGATCGCTGCCGCAGAAATGTGTCTCGGCGGCGACCTGGGGGCCAAGCTCTCCACGAGCCCCATGGATCCTGCGCGCTGGGACGTCCAGCTCTTCTCGGAATCGAACGGCCGTTGGCTCGTCGAGGTCTCGAAGGACCGATACGACGAGTTCATGCACCACCTCGAGGGAATCCCGACGGTCCGGCTCGGGGAGACCGGCGGACGATCCCTTCACCTGAGCCAGGGTCGGCAATGGACCTCCCTCGCGATTCCGACGATGCGGAAGGCGTGGAGCGAGACGATCCCGAAGCAGGTTGTGGTCTCGTGAAGCGTTCGGACATCCGGGTCGGCGTGCTCCTGATCGAGGGGACGAACTGCGAGGACGAATCCGTCGCGTTCTTCCGGCACGTGGGGGCGCAGGCGGAGAAGGTCCATCTGAAGCAACTCACGGGCGATGCGCCCGCGGAACTCCAGCGGAAGCTCGACGACTTTGACATCCTCATGATCCCTGGCGGTTTCGCGGCCGGCGACTATGTTCGTGCGGGCGCCATCTTCGCGGCCCGGCTGCGGAGCCGACTCGGCGAGGACCTCGTGGAATTCATCGAGGCGGGTAAGCCCGTGTTCGGCGTGTGCAATGGCTTCCAGGTCCTCGTGGAAGCCGGGATCCTGCCCGGCCTGGGCGGGACGATGACGGAGGCCCCTGAGGCGGTCCTGGCGACAAACGACTCCGGCCACTACGAGTGCAGACCGAGTTACCTGCGACTCGAAAACGCCGGTTCGTGCGCCTTCACAAAGACGCTGAAACGCGGTCAGGTCGTTACGTTCATTTCCGCCCACGCGGAAGGGAAACTGCTCTTTCCCAGGGAGCGGCAAGCGAGGATACTCAAGGAGCTCGCCGAGAACGGCCAGATCGTCTTCCGCTTCGTCGACGACCGTGGGAAGCCGGGAGCCTATCCCTGGAATCCAAGTGGAACGACCGACGGAATTGCCGCACTCTCGAACCGCGATGGAAACGTCTTCGGGGTTCAACCCCATCCGGAACGCTGCTTCTTCCGTCATCTCCACCCCGACTGGACCCGGGCCAAACCAAGTGCATCAGTCTACGGAGACGGCAAGGCGATTTTCGAGGGGGTGCTGGACTATGTCGAGAGGAAGTTCTGAGCCTTCGATTCCGTCGGGCCCACGAAAATCCAGGCGAGCGCCGCAAACACACGCACTTGCCCCCCACGCTCCGAGAACACGCCGAGGATGCCGTAGCGGTGTCCTGCCGGAACGGGGGAACCAGAACCATTGACCTGGCTCCACGTGAGATTCCAGGACGCCATTTCGCCGGGTTGCTGGAGTTTCGCCAGCATGGCAGGACATAAACCGTCCTTCAGGACCACGGGGTAGATCGGCCGGTCGCTCTCGTCTTCGACCACAAAGTCGACATTGCCACAGGCAAGGCCGGGGGGGGGACGACACGGTGACGGGCCTGTTTCCTCCGACCTTCAAGATGAGCGTGAAGTTCACCGACTTGCCCGACCCGTATGTAGTCCGGTCTGGCTGCACGAGGATCGCTACGGCGCGCTGTGGCCACCAGAGAACCGCGGCGACGACAAGGACAATCGAAACGGCAACAAGGATCGAAAGGATAGGCGGAAGCTTCCCCACGGCTAACGAAAACGCGGGTGGGTTTCTTGAGCTTTCCCCGTCGGTTAGGTCGACGTCTACAGGGAGACGACCAGCTCGACGACGTCGCCGTCCTTGATTCCCAGGGCGTTTCGAAGGTAGTGCTTGGAAATCACTTCGACGACGTCCGTGTGGTGCGTCCGGATCGGCATGATCACCGCGCAGTCCACGCGGCCGGACGTCGCCAGGAAGCACCTGGCGCCGCCGAAGGTCCGGCCGCCGGACTCGAAGCCGGAGATTTCGATCCCCGGCGTCTCCTGGAGGATTTGGAGCTTCGCCAGGTCCGGTCCGCGGATCCTTAGATTCAGCGTGCCCTCGTAGGGCTCGAACCAGAGTTTCTTCCGGAATTGGTCCTTGTATCCCTTCTGCCGCATGTAGAACGCGCCCTCGCCGAGGCCGCTCGTGACGGTCCCGGAGATTGCGAGGGTCTCCTTCACCTCGAAGATCCGCTGGTAATCCGCGTATTCCTTTCGGAGGGCGTCTGCCCCATGGGGCGTGAGCCGAATCCGTTGCCGACGGGTCGCGAGGTCCCGGGCCACGAGTCCGTCCCGGATCAACTCGAGGATCCGCTGGGACGCGCTCTGCTGGCTCACCCCGATCAGCTTGCCGAGCTCCCCGGAGGAGAGGTCCACGTACGCCTTGATCCCGCCGAGGAGGGCGATCGCCTTCAGGGTGTCCACGTGGTACGGCTTCACGCGGGCCGTGAGGGGCCGCTTCGGGATATGCCTTTCCCGCAGTCACAGGCCCTCGATGGCCAAGTGGTTGCGGGAGCGAAGGGAGATTCTCGGGACGCCCGCGGCGCGGAGGCGATCCTGGAGGGGCTGATCGAGCGTCACGACCGCCGCTCCTTGGGCCTGGCCGAGGTCGAGCAACGCATCGTCGGCGAATTGGAAGGGCATCAGGAGGGCGTTCGCGTCGAGGAGGACGAGTCGTGGCACGTTCCGTCCAACCCGGCCCTCCCACGTGGCCCGCCGAGAGAATTGCGGCGTCGTTATTAAATACTGGGGTAGCATAGTGTCGCTATGCACATAGTGAGGCGATATTCCTCATACGGATGGTGACGGACGTGCGAACTCTCTTGGCGACGATCATCGTGGCGGCCTTCCTCTTGCTCCCCGTCGGATTGATGGGAACCGCGAGCGCGGCCGGCCCGGGACGCGACTTCACTCCCGTCCTGATCGGCCCCGTATCGACGGACCGATTCGGCGGCGGGGATCTCGTCGCGGTGAAGGCGGGGGACGCCCTCTTTGGCGTGCGGTACGGGACGAGCGTTCATCCCAATGACGTCCTGATCTTCGCTGAGTACAAGCGCTTCCTCGGGGGTGCGGACATCGTCGATGCCCAGGGGAATCACCTTACGACCCGAGGCATCCCGGTGTACACGGTGTTGGCCCAGAGCCTGACCCACATGATCGAATTCCGTCCCGTGAATGCGTCGGAAGGGTTCGACCTAACGAGCTTTGAGCACATCGGCCTTCCTTTGACCCGGAACGTCCCGATCAAAGGCGTTTCGCTCGTGACCGCCTGGCAGTTGACCGACCGCACGAACACGAGCGCCGACGGCGTCACGTATGTGAACTTCACGGTCTCCGCCACCAACCTATCGTATGCCCATGTAGCAAACGGCACGGCCGTCGGAGACGGCAAGCTGAACCTCGTCGCGTTCACCTTCCACCTCACGGTCGACGTGCGGGACCGGAGTGTACAGGTGCCCTGGTTCCGGATCACCGTCAGCAATGCGAACCGATACGAGTTCGAGCGCGCCGAGTTCCTCGGCTACCGGAACGTGACGGGCCCCGCGGTTGCCATGGGGGCGAAGTACGACCACCGGATCGAAGGGTGGGACTTCGCGTACCCGGAGGACCGGCTGGCCCTCGTCACCCGGCTGAACGTGGGCAACTATGTTCCGGAGCGAACTGCGGAGTTCCTCCATGCGATTCTCGAGGAACGGGCGGACAACGATACGGGCCACCGGCTCGGAGACGCGCAGACCCTGACCGAGACACAGCGGCCGACACTCTACACCCGGGATCGGGTCTACTTCGACGACGACTACACGCGGATCGGTCGGTTCCAGTGGGAGACGGGCGTCACGGTGGACGGAAATCCCGCCACCATGACCTTCAACCTGCAAGGCGGCGGTCGCCTCGACATCCGGCACGGAGACGCGTTCTTCCTGGGCTTCTGGCTCCGGGGCGCGTTCGTATACCCTGCAGGACAAGTGATCTTCCATGATCCCGTCATGTCGGCGGATGCCCTCCTCGACCTGCCGGTCGGAGTGAACCTGACGCCGATGACGATTCTCGCGGCACAGTTGGCGGTCGTCGCCATGGCCGTGGGACCTGCCCTATACCTCCGAGGGAAGGCGAGGCGCCAACGCTGAGCGACTCCCTCTCCATTTTCTTCCGCCCATGATCCGAATCCTCGGAGGGATGCACGACCATGCCAGGACCCGGTTCGCCCGAACGGCCCACGACCGAAAGCCGAAATAGCGACCCTCGAATACGAGGCGGATCGGATGCCGGAAGTCTCCCCGGAGTGGACCGCGGAACTGAAGAAGGGCTCCATCCAGCTCTGCCTCCTCGCGCTCCTGACGAAGGAGGAGAAGTACGGGTTCCAGATTTTGCACGAACTGCGGGACCGTTCGAACGGCTTCTTCGACCTGAAGGAGGGCACGCTGTACCCGGCGTTGCGGCGCCTGGAGGAGAGGGGCTTCGTGTCGAGCCGGTGGCAGGAGCCGGAGAGCGGCATGCCTCGGAAGTACTACCGGCTCACGGCTCGCGGCCACACCGCCCTGCGGGAAGCGCTCGCCGTCTGGGACTCCATGACCCGCGGCGCGGAACGCGTCCTGGAGGGCGCCCGATGACAACGGCGGACGCCTACCTCGCCGATGTGCGGCGGGCCATGGCAGGCATGTCGACCGCCGTCCGGGAGGACATCCTGCGGGAGCTCCGCGGACACCTCGCCGAGTCCGCGGCCGCAAACGGCGGGAACGTCGACGCTTCCGTCGCGGCGCTGGGGCCCGCCAAGGAAGTGGGCCGCCGGTACCGCGACCTGTACGGCTACGGGACCGGGTACACGGTCCTCTTTGCGGCGATTTCGTTCCTCTTGGCTGTGCCGTCCATCCCGGTGCTCGTCGTCGGCGCGGAAAGCCTCTTCCCGTTTGTCCTGTCGATCCCGTTCGTCATCGGAGCGGCCGCGTGGATCCTGTGGGTGAGCGTCCGGGCCGGCACTCGCGCTGGCGTCGTCTCCGGAGTCGCCGGAATGACGGGACGTCTCGCCGCCTTCGGGGTCGTCGCCCTTACGCAACCTGGCGCGGACGTGACGGTCGTTGGACTGGGAACTCTGTTCGCG
>VBMR01000005.1 GCA_005878325.1 Methanobacteriota archaeon
ACCTTCCCGGAGAAGTCCTCGAGGCGACGGGGTTCGAGGATGACGATGTCCGAGAGGTTGATGCCCATTCAGATGGAGGAAGGTCGAGGAGCGTAAAGGGTTTTCTCGGGAGGAGTTCGCGCCGCGACGTCCCTTCCTCCTGGCGCGTCCCCCCCCGGACGCCTTTATGCCCAATTGGGCATAATGCTCACGCGTAGCCCCGCCGCGTCGCGGTAAACGTACCTCGTTGACTCGGACCAGTCGCCTCCTGTGCACCACGATCGGCAAATCCGCAAGGTCGAAGAACCTCGCAATCCGTGATTCCAGTCCGTGATTATCAGGAGAGCGGAACCGTGCTACGGAGTAGCAAAGTGCGCGAGGTCTGCCGTCCCGCGTCATTAGGGCCCAACTTTCTTGCTACTGGTCGCTGTCACGCCGAACACAAACGAACCGTCGCCTTTTCCGTTGGAGAGCCGGGTGCGGTCCCGCACCAAGACGTCGGAGGTACCTTCGTGTGCCTCTGCCGTTCGGTAGGCAACCAGCAACCAGCGAGGTAAAATTGGACGGCGCGGATCATCCGCGTCGTTCTATTTCTTTGTCGATTCCCGGCTGAGCGGACGTTTGCGCGGTGGTCTACATCTCCGCGGCGCGCACGCCGAGAAGGAACGTCTCCTCCCCAAGCCCGGCCTCGATCACGTACGCATCTTGGGCCGGCTCCGCGACGAACTGCACGTCGAGCGCGTTCGCGTCCCGGAGGATCATATCCTTCCAGGGACCGAGTTTTCCTCGGAGGTCTTTCCCCGCGACGAGTTCGATCTCGACGACGCGGTCCTCGTCGAGGCTCATGTCCTTCCGCGCTTCTCGCACGAGCTCCACGATCTCCTTCGCGTATCCCTCCGCGACGAGTTCCTTCGACATCCGCGTGTCCAGATACACGACGCCGCCTTCGTACGGCTCTTCGACGACGTAGTCCGGCAGGGACTCGACGAAGGACACCATCGAGGGATTGATGCGCACCTTTTGTCCCTCGATCCCGACGGAGTACTCGCCTCGCTCCAGGCCGGCCTTGATCTTCCACGCGTCCTGGGATCGCAGGAGGATCTCGATCTTCTTCGCCCACAGCTTGTATGCCGCGCTCACGGAATTCATGTGCACTTGGACTTCGATCTTCATCCCGCGCCACGTCTCCTCCGGCGCGACGATGTCGAGCTCCTTCGCCCCGCTCTGCCCGACGATGATCTTCCGGAACGCGCTGACGGCGTCGTAGCCGCCCGCATCGGAAGCTTTCACCGCGACGCGCGCGACCGGCCAGTACCGCTCGATGCCCGCGCGCCGCTTCGCCTGGAACATGGCCTCGAGACTGCGGCGGAGGAAGTCCATGTACGAATTGACCTGGTCGTCCGTGATCTGGAGCGTGCCCGCCTCCTTCGAGGCGAGCACCGCCTGCTTGATCTGCCGTGAAATCTCTTCCGTCGGCCCCACGGTCGCGTCGGAAATGCGCTTCAAGACCTGCACCCCCTGATCGTATCCCTGCCGCTCGATCGCGGCCCACGCCCAGGCGAGGAAGTCTTCGTCGCCTTCGCCGATGAGGAGCCCGCGTTCCATGAGAGCGGGGACCTTGCTCACCGGGGAGTCCTCCAGGGGCCCGAGGGACACGCCCTCCACCGCGGTCGCGAACAGGATCCGCCGGACGATCGGTCGAATTCCTCCCAGCTCCGCGGGGTCGCCGGTCCAGGACTCGAGCTTCGCGCCATACTCGTCGTGGATTTCCTTGAGGACGGAGAACATGTAGAGGGGAAGGATCGGAGGGTCCTTGCCGCGGACCGTCACCGCGAGGAACGCCTGCGGCCCGCGGGCGACAAACACGGCGACTTTCTCCACCGTCGTCCGGGCGAACCCCTTCCCGCCGTCCGGGAACGCCTTCGCCACGAAGGCCTTGATTTGGGTCTCTAGGTTCGCGGCCCTCGCCGCTTCCTCCGGCGGGAGGAAGACGCGGCTCTCGTGGCACACGAGCGCTCCGGTCGAATGGAACAGGAGGGCCTGGTCGACTTGGTACCCTCCTTCCGGCTCGACGCGCACGACCGCCGAGTCGGTCGTCTGGTGCCTCGAGTCGTCCAGCGGTCGGGTGTAGTGCACCTCGAAGTCCAGGTCCATCGTGCCGGCCTCTTTCGGCCGGATCCCGAATTCGACGGACGCCTTTTGGTTCGGCTCGAGCCGGTCGATCACCTTGAGGCCCTGGACCTCCACCGGGCCCGTGACGATCGGGGTCACATGCTCCGCGGGCCAGTTCCCCTTGTTCGTGATTTGCATCTCGATCCGGGTCCAGCGGTTCGCCTGGAGCCCGAGGTTCGACGTCTCCAGGAACAACCGCGGATATCGGTCCTTCAGCATCTGCTCGACGCGCCCCTTCGCGGACGACTCCGCCCGGTCGATCAGCGTCTCCAGGCCGCGGAGGTCCTCCGAACGGATCGCGGCATCGGCCTTCGCGAGGGACTCCTCGACCTCCGGGAGGTCGAGGTGGACCGAATTGGCTTGGGCCACCATCGCCCGGAGCCTCTCGAGGTCCTTCCCGGCCTTGTCGAGGACCGTCTGCCGCCGCTGGCGCGCGAGGGACTCCTTGGCCCGCCGGAGGAAGTCCTCGACCTGGCGTTGGTTCCTCTTCTGGATCGCGGCCTCGATCTTCGTCAGGTACGACTCCGCCTCTCGGGGGTCGAGGCCCTGGCTCTTCGCGATCTGGATGTCGTTGATCAGGGAGGCGAGTTCGACCTCGACCTTCTTCGAGGCCACCTCCCCCTTCTGTCGCTCGACCGATTCCCGGAGGCCGGCCGCGATCTCCTGCACGCGCTCGTACTTCCCCTCTTGGAACGCTTCTTCCGCCTCCCGCAGGAGCAATTCCGCCTGGCTCGTGTCCGCGCCGATGGACCCCATGTCCTTCACCGTGTCACGTGCGGTGGCCAGGACGTCCGCCATGCGTTCCTTCAGCTGCCCCTGTACCGTCTGGGCCTGCTCCCTCGCCTTCTCGATGAACTCCCAGGCCAGCTGGATGTCCGTCTCGAGGGTCGACTGCGCGCGGGCGAGGAGTTCGTTCGCCTCCGTCGCCTGCGCTGTGCCGAGGGCGTCGATCACCTTCGCGGTCAGGGTGACGGGACTGTCTGCGAACGCGCCCGTGTCGCCAGGTTCCTTCGCGACGATGAGGAGCTTCTTGACCATGTCATCGATGCCCTCGAGCTGGTGGAGGAGTCCCGTCCACCGATCGAGGACGGTCCCGTAACGGTCCTCCACCTCTTTCAGGACCTGGAGCATGTACAGGGGCAGCAGCCGCGGTTCCTGCCCCACAAGGACCGTCGCGAGGAACGTGTGCGGCGACCGCTCGATCAGGATCTTCGAGTCCCCGAAGTCGAGCCGCTTCATGCCGACCCGGGTGCGGGACTTGAAGGAATCCTTCACGAAGTCCTGGACGACCGTCAGCATGCCGGAGAAGATGTCCTCGTCGATCTCTTCCCGGAACTTGCGGCTGTAGTGGGCGATCAACCGGCCGTCGTTATGGATCAGGAAGACGTCCTCGACGAGGTACGTGGCCTCCGGCTCCACCCGGACTTCTTTCGCCTCATGGACCTCGTAGCGGTTCTCGTCGAAGAGTCGCTGGTACGAGATCCCGACGCCGAGGGGGACGGGGCCCGCGGACTTCGGTCGCAGGCCGACGCGGACCGGGACGACTTCGCCGACGCCGATCTCGCCGATCGTCGGGACGCCCTTCGACTCGAGGTCCCCCGAGAACTCGATCTGCACGTTCCGCGCCGGGAGCTTCCCGCGATTCTCGATCGCGAAGGTGTACTGGTTCCATTCTCCCGCCTGCAGGCCCGTGGCGGGGAGGCGCAGGGCGAGGTTCGGGTACCGGTTCTTGATGAAGTTCTGCATCTGGGCCCCGATCGAGACCTCTGCCTGCTTGATCAGGATGTCCGCCATTGCCATATCGCTGCCCCGGAGGGCGGACTCCGCCTGGACGAGGGAATTTTCCGCTTCCCCGAGTTCCGCGCCGAGTTTCTTCGCGTTCGCGATCATCGTCGAGACGGCGTGGACGCGCGACTCGTACTTGTCGATGAAATGCCGCGTCCGGGATTCCTCCAGGGCCGCCCGGGCCTCGAGGAGGCCTTTCTGGAATCCGTCCACGTCGCCTTCCACGATCGCGTGGCGGGCGGCGTCCAGATGGGCCCGCGCGGACTGGGCCGGGATCTCCAACCGCTCCGATTGCGTGACGATCTCGTCGAGGGAGTTGATCTCGTCCGTGTAGCGTTTCAGGATCTGCTTTCGCTTCGCCTCGAGGACTCGCTCCTGCAGGTCCCCCTTGAGCCGGTACACTTCCTCGATGTCGTCCGCGGCGGCGGCCTCCTGCGCGCGGGAGCGGAATTCCTCGAGCTCTCCTCGCGGCAGGCCGACGGACACGCCCTCGTTGATGAGAGGAAGGAAGTCCTCCACGATGTCCGTGAGGTGGGCCTGGCGCGCGATGTCGATCTCGTCGGCCACCCGTTTCGCGTAGCCGGCCACGTCGTCGTACTCGCCCGCGTCGACGAGTGCCTCCGCGCGGGCCAGCAGCTCGGACGCCATCCGCACATCGGCTCCGAGTTTGGAATGCGCATCGAGCTTCGCCCGCAGTTCGGAAAGAGTGTCTCGGACCCGCGAGGCATCTCGATGCCGTCGGGCCTCTTTGAGGATGTCCTCGATGACCTTCTTGTACTCGATCGCCTCGACGAACCGGTGATCCGCGATCGCTTCGCGGGCATTCTGGAGGACCATGGCAGCGCGGCCCGGGTCCACGCCGGAGGACCGCACCTTGTCGACCTCGCTTGCGATCGCCTGCACAAGGTCCTTCGCGGCGGCCTCGAGCCCCATCGTGAGACCTTTCGCCATGTCGACGGTGTCGGCGAGCGCCCCCGGGACATCGGGGAAGCGGCCCGCGTCGAACGCGGCTTCCGCGCGCTGGAGGGATTCGTCCGCCCCCATGATCGTGATGTCCGCCCGCGAAAGGTCGTTGATCGTCTTCCGGATCTCCGCGATCTGGGCGCGGGCGACGTCCTGGGCCTTGTATCGAGCCTCCGTGTCCTGGTCGGATCGCTGCCGGAGCACCTCGACGATCTTCTGCTCCGCGGCGCGGGCGTGCTCCACGGCGTCCGCGTACTCGCTGCGCTCGAAGTGGGATTTCGCCTTCTCCAACAACCCGATCGCCCCGTCGACGGGGACGCCAGCCCCCTGGCCGTCCGCGATCCGACGCTCCGCGCGGGCGATCAGGTTCTTCGCGGCCATGACGAGCTCCTCCATCAGCTCCTTCGCGGTCTCGTCGAGTCCCTTCAGGATCGCATCGACCTCGTCGAACGCGCGCTGCTGCAGCGCGCGTTCCGCGGCCCGTAGGCTCTC
This sequence comes from Methanobacteriota archaeon, assembly GCA_005878325.1. Taxonomy (GTDB): domain Archaea; phylum Thermoplasmatota; class Thermoplasmata; order RBG-16-68-12; family RBG-16-68-12; genus RBG-16-68-12. Next base: position 5,392 of record VBMR01000005.1, read on the forward strand.
CTCCGCGCCGGAGATGTCGATGTCCGCCTTCCGGAGCCCTTCGATGATCCTCTTGACGGCGATGAACTTCGTCGCGGCGGCCCGCGCCTTCTCCATCGTGCGCCGCTGGTCCTCCTGGAACCGGGAGCGGCGCGCCTCCGAGAGCCGGCGGTCCAGGTCCGAGATCGTCTGCAGGGCCGAGCCGGGCCGGCCCGCCTTCAGGTCTTCGTCCGCGCGGGCCAGGGCCTCCCCGACGTCGGGGGTCTCGATGCCCTCGGCCTTCGCCTCCTCGAGCGCCTTCTTCGTCCGGGCCAAGGCGCCGTGCGCCTGTCCGGTGAGCGTGACCTTGACGCCTTCGACGATGCCCTCCGCGGAGGCGACGAGCTGGTCCGCCTCTTCGAGGGCTCCGCGGTCGATCGCCTGCTCCGCCGCGGCGAGGCTGCCGACAGCGCGCGCCAGGTCGACGTTCTGCGCGACGAGATCCGCGATCTTCGCCCGGATGGATTCCATGCGCCGATGGATCCCCTCCGTCCGCTCGAGCTTGACGCGCATCTGCTCCGCGTCCGTCCGGCGCCGGGAATCGGCCGCGACGCGGGCGAGCTCGCCGACCTCCGAGATGCACGCGTGGCCCGCGTAGATCGTGTCGCCGTACCGCGCCTCCTGATACGATGTCTCCGCGTCCTGCAGCATCCGCTCGGCCGCTTCCGTCGGCACTCCGTCCGCTTTGGCCCGCGTCAACTCGCCCCGGGCCTGTCCGAGGACCTCCGCGGCGCTGCTCCGCAGCGATTCGCGGGTCGCGGCGATGTCGTGCTCGATGCTGTCCAACAGGGCGTCCGCCTGGAGCAGCCGGCGGTCCTGGATCGCGATCGCGGCATCCGCGAGCTTTCCTTCGAGGCCGACCGTGTCGCTCTGCCCCGCCTGCCGCAAGGCCACGATGTCGTCCCGGGCCTCCAGGACCCGTCCGTTCAGCTTCTCCTCCACCCGGGCGTCCTGGTCCGCCATCCGCTTGTCGATCAGGGACTGCATGTCGAGCGGCTTGCCCACCGCGATCGCGTCGTTGACCTCTTGGAGGAGCTGGCGCGCCACGACCGGGTCCAGGCCCCGCGCGGCGTTCGTCAGGATGATCTGCAAGGACCGCTCCATGTACGCGCGGACGTGCGTCTCCCGGGCGCCCTCCGCCGTGCGACGCGCCTCGGCCAGGAGCCGCCGGGCGGTCGCGAGGTCCCGGGCCTCGATCGCCCGGTTCAGTTCGAGGAGTTGTCCTTCGAAGGCGGTCGCGTCGGCCCCGATCTTCTTGAGGTCGTCCGCGTCCAGTTGGAGGGAGGCGAACGCATCGCGGACGGTCTTGAGGAGGGTCGCCTCCCGGACCGCGTCGTGCGCGTCCTTCGCGAGCCCGCGGACGGCTCCGAAGTCCTGGTTTGTAAGGGCGGCCTCTGCGGCCTTGAGGATCTCCTCCGCGCGGCCCACGTCCGCGCCCTTCCGCCTCTCCCGAGCGGCCTCCCGCTGACTCTCCCGCAACGCGGATTCGGCGAGGGACCCGACCCGGCCTTCCCGGAGGCTGTTGCGCGCCTTCTGGGCGAGGAGCGGGACGTCCGCGTACACGCCGTGGCGGAGGGCCTCCCGCGCCTCCGTCAGGAACTTGCGCGCTTCCGTGACATTGACCCCTTCCTTCCGGGCCGCCTCGACATCGGTCGCCGCGCGGTCCACGATGTCCTCGGCCCGCGCGAATCGGCGCCCCGTCTCCGCGGTCTCGATCGCCCGCGCGGTCAGGGACCGCACCTTGTCGTATTCGCGGACCGCGAACGCCTGCTTCGCCTCCGCGAGGAGGGCCTCCGCCTGGTCGACCTTCCCGCCGCGTTCCTTCGCATACCGGATGAGCGTCTCCGCCTTCTCCAGACCTCCCTGGAGCGTGCCCTCGCGGCGCTGGTCCACATTGTGGAGGGAAATCTTCCGCAGGAGCCGTTCCGCGGTCGCATGGTCTCCGCGGGCAGCCAGGGCCCGGGCCTGCTCGATCGTCCGTTCGAAGGCGAGGGGGTCGATCCCCTTCTTCTGCGCCTCCTCCAAGACCGCCTCGGCGCGCTTGAGGGCGTCCGCGACCTGCCCTTCCCGCCGGATGATGTCGAGGGCCCGTCGGGCCGCGCGGGCGAGGTCCAGGGCCTTCCCGAGGTCTCCCGCGGCCTCGGCCTGCTGCGCCCGCTCCAAGAGGCTCCAGGGGAATGCGACGTCCGCGGGGTCCCGGGTCCATGTGGCGAGGTCCTTCCGCGCGGCCTCCATGGCCCGCCGGACGACCGGAGGGACCGCGGTGGGGGTCAGCGCCTCGGCGAACGGATGGCCGCAAGCGTCACACGTCGGCCGACCGTCCGGGACGTCCGATTCGCACAGGGGACAGCGGGCCATGGGCTCCCAACGAGAGGGTGCCCTCCGACCGGGAGGGAACGACATCGTCGGATGCCCCCCTGGCGCGTATAAAGGAAACGTCCTCGAAATCCCGCCTGATAACTATATGGCTCCGCCGCGTCGCGGCCTGCGGCCCGAAAAGCTTCAGTAGCCCCGTGCCGTTCCGACGCCGTCCCGGGCCGCCCAGTCGGGTGCCTTGGGGCTCGGATGGTCGCTGTGCGACGCGGTCAGTCGCTCGTCGGATTGGCGGTGGTCGATGCGGAGGGCGTCGAGGTCGGCTACGTCTCCGGGGAGGAGCCGAACGCGCTCGTCCTCGGGGACGGCTCGTCCGGCCGCATGCGCCTCGGCCGCCGGTGGGTCCGCGGGATCGCGGACCGCGTGACCTTGTCCGGCCCCGTCGCGGAGCTGTTCAAAAACCTCAACGTGATCGATTCGGACGGCGAGTTCGTGGGGATCGTGCAGGACACGATGGAGGCTGAGGACGTGCTCGACGCGTTCATCGTGGAAGATGAAGAGGGGAAGATGGTCACGGTCCTCCTGGAGGACATCCGGTCGATCGACGAATGGGTCGAGTTGTCCGTCCTTTCGGAGTCCCTATACGGGTCCAGCTAACGCTCCTCGTCCGGCGTCGGAGTGAGGAGGATGCCCGTCGCGAGCCAGACGATCAGGGCGATCGTCGCGAGGATGCCGCCGAATCCGAGGGCGAGGTTGACTCCCAGCAGGACGAGCGGCACGACGAGCCCGATCACGAACCCCAGGCGGGCCATTTCAACCGGGTCGAAGGGGTCCGGCCCCTAAAGGCTTGCGGCCGAATCGGGAGGTGGCTCTGGCGTCCACGGAAACATCTTTACGCGAGTCGGCCCCGGATCGAGCGGCGGCGGAAGCCCTCGAGGCGAATCGCATCGACCCCGATGGGCGCCATCGTCACCAGGGCGCCGAGGCTACGGAGTTTCTCGGCCAGTTCATTCGCATCGCGTTCTGGCAGGACGAACACGGATTGACCGATCCAGACGACTCCCGCCCGTCGAATGAACGGGGGCCCTCCTCCGCCCGAACATCGGCCCGGCCGAAGCTGAGATGGGCCACGCGGGATGCGGCAGAACGGTTCCCTTTCGTCACGTCGTAGGACAGTAGCACGAGGGATGGAGTCACGTCGACTGCGGACATACATTTCTATATGGAGAAGCCATATTATAGCCTTCTCTGGAGGGTGGGCGAAAGTACTCGATGCCACGGGGCGAAGGTCCACGATGGCCGAGGGGTCCGTCAAACATGTTTACGGACGGTGGCGGGCCGCCTTCTCGGCCACCTCGCGCAGCTTCTTCAGGTTCGCGGCGACGTGGTCCGGAAAGATTCCGGACCCAGAAACAAGGATGTCCGCCCCGGCTTCGGCGACGATCGGGGCGGTATCGATCTTGATGCCCCCATCGACCTCGAGTTCGACCGCGAGTCCCTCCTTGTCGATGTGCGCACGGGCGGCGCGGATCTTCGGGACCACGTCGTAACGGAACGCCTGACCCGAGAAGCCAGGCTGCACCGTCATCACGAGGAGCAGGTCAACGTCCGCGAGATGAGGAATCGCTCGATCGAGCGGCGTCGTTGGATTGAGGACCAGGCCGGGTCGCACGCCCGCATCGCGGATTGCGCGAATCGTCTTGCGGACGTCATGGTCGCTCTCCACGTGGACCGTGAGGTCGTCGACGCCGACCTCCGCGAAGTCCTGGATGAAAATCTCCGGCTGGATGACCATCAGGTGTGCGTCGAACGGGACCTTCGTGAGGGGCCGGATCGACTCCACGATTGCGGGGCCCATCGTGAGGTTCGGCACGAAGTGGCCGTCCATCACGTCGATATGGATCAGGTCGGCCCCCGCCGCTGCGGCCTCCGTCACCTGATCCCCGAGCCGGTCGAAGCGGGCGGACAGGATCGAAGGGGCGATCTTGATGCCCATCGGGGCTGCGAAGGGGAGCCCCCCGAATAAGGGTTCCTCCAAGGCCGTGGTTGCGGGAACGGAAGAGGTTCGCGGCTCAGCTCAAGTGGTACTCGCTCAGGGCGAGGTCCAGGTGGGCGCCGGCCGTGTCGAACCCGACCTTCACAACGTTCTTCGCGGTCCCGCTGAACCAGGCCCCCGCGACATGATCGCGGGGCATGGGGAGGTCCTCGTCTAGGCCGTCCACGAGTCTCGGGGCGGGCGATGCGCCGATGATCTCGATGTGCGGCTGCGCGAGCCACACCGGGATCGACTGGAACGTCCCGGCCGGCGTCACGATGTCCTCCGAAGGACCGCTCACCAAGAACAGGTGGACGTCTCGGGTGATCGTCATGTCTTTCTGGAAGACCCAGGGCTGGTTCGGCGCGTCGATGGCCCACTGCGCGGTCACATGGACGGTCCCCGTGGCCGTCGCATTCCAGGCCTCGTTCGCT
>VBMR01000198.1 GCA_005878325.1 Methanobacteriota archaeon
CGATCACGCCCAGCGCGACCCCGAGGATCCCCGGCAGGACGTGTTCGAGAAACAAGAACTCCTCCTTGTGCAGATTTACCAGCAAGAACAGGAGCAGGGTAAAGAACCCCGCCCCGGACCCGATCAGGATGAAGATGTGACCGAGTCGGACGCGATCCTTCCAGATCAGATAGGCGCCGAAGAGGACGGAGAAGCCGCCGAGGGATGCAATGCCGAAGACGATGAACGCCACGATCCGGATGAGGGGGTTCATGCCGAAGATCCCGACGAGGAGGGTGAACATGTGGTCGACCGAGCCCGTCCCGGTGTAGCCGCTGACCGCGAGGAGGGTGCCGGCGACGGCCCCGAGGAGGGCCGCCTCGTCGTTCCTCCGCACCCGCTCACCGGGTCCCCAGGATCCGCTGGACCGCCTGGAGGTTCTCCGGGTGCGCCTCGAAGTATTTCCGGACAGGCGCGAGTTCCTCGTTCAGGCCGGCGGTGACGCCCGCTTTCAGATCCTTCGGATGGAGTTCCCCGTCCCCATACGCGCGGGCGAGATCATCGAAGGAATCGTACTTCACATCGCCACCGAACTTCGGGTCGCGCGGGATCCTCAGGAGACCACGTCTCGGGAACAGGACGAGGCGGGCCGTCTCGAGGACCGGGTTCTCCTTCGTCTCCTTCGCGGGACAGAAGGCCTTGCCGATCTTCCGTTCTACGTCCTCGGGTGAATCGTTCAGAAGGATGCTCGCGTCCGGCTTCGACTTCGACATCTTGCCGGCGATCAGGTCCATGCGTCCGCTCCCGTCCAGGGCCGGCAGGAGCGGCGTGTGCAGGGCCACGACCTGCTTCCATCCGAGCTTCGGGGCGATGTCGCGGTACAACATGTGGGCGTGCCGCTGGTCCATGCCGCCGAGCGCCAGGTCGAGGTCCATCCAATGGATGTCGGCGACCTGCATCGCCGGATAGATGAGCTTCGAGGCGTCCAGGTCGGCTTCCTCCTCCTTCCGTCCCATGATCGACAGCGCGCGGCGGATCCGCGCGACGGTCGCCGACTTCGAGACCCGAATCACGTTCTGCCAATACTCCGGGTGCCGGACGAACTCGTTTGCATAGAGGTATTCGACGGAGTCCGGGACGCCGACCGCGCGGAATCCATCCTTGAAGTACTCCCCGCAAACTCGGAGGTTTTCCAGGTTGCCACCGAGTTTGTCGTTGATGTAGGCGTGCCAGTCCGCCAAGAAGACGATCGTGCGAAAGCCCGACCGAACGAGATCCGTCACCTTCGAGCCGATGATCAGGGCGGTGCCGATGTGCAGGAGGCCGGACGGCTCCAGGCCGACATAGGCCCGCGGGGTGCCCTCCCGCCCCAGGAGGGCGCCCAATTCGTCGCGCGTCACGACCTCCTCGGTGCCGCGGAGGACACGGTCCGCGCGCTCGTCCCCAGGCATTCGGGCCCACGGAACCCGGGGAGTTGGGATAAATCTATCCGAACTTGTGACGCGCCGCTTCCTTCAGGTGGTGCGCGGCTTCCCCGGTCTTCTTTGCGACCTTGACGACCGCCGGCCTCACGTGCGAGACGGTCGACGTGGCCGCGCGCCGAAGGCTCGTGGCGGTCCGATAGGCTGCGGGTCGGAGGGCGTTAGCGACGTCGTTCGCCTTGCGCGACGTCGTGTCGGCGATCGGCTTCAGCGCCTTGCCGACTTCCTGCGCGGCGGGTTGAAGGGCCGCCGCGGCCCGCTCAACTACCGGTTCCAGTTCTTCGGTCGCACGGTCCAAGGCGGCTAATCCCGTAGCCACCGCTCGCTCCGCAGAGTCTCGGAATCCCGAGATGATGCGGGCGAAGTCGGACCGCCGAGCTCCACACACGGGGCAATAGCCGCCCCGGTTCGGCAGTTCCGTAGCACATCGCATGCAGTTCGTGGTCACACCCGCGCGAACCCAAACCGCTCATCGTTAAAATTTATTTCGGTCCAGATGTGCGGATTTGAGGCGTTACCGCGACTTCCGCCGCGACATGCACGATTCCGGGGGCGTATGACTTCACGATGCGGGTCCGAATCGAACGGACGTTCAACCAGTGTGCTCGGGAGGAGGCCGCGAGTCGGCGCGCGAGTCCCTCCGGATATTGCTCCTTCGGGCAGAGTTCGTGATAGACGATCGTCCCCTTGCCCCGCAACGCCGCAAAGGCGACATCGAGGTATTCGCGCGCGTCGAAGTGGCCCATGATGACCCAGTCGGCGATGCCCCGCGGGGCGACCTCACGGCAATTGCCGTGGAGCGGGATCACCTTCTCCGCTCGATTCAGCCGGATATTGCGGACGAGGAACGCGTAACTCACCGGATTCAGTTCGCACGCATACACCGCCTCCGGCCGACGGCGAACAGCGATGGGCAGGCTGAAGTATCCTATCCCCGCGAACAAATCCACGACCACGGCTCCCGGACGGATCCGGTCCGCGATCCCGATCCGCTCCTCGAAGTTGCCTGGAGAGAACATGACCTTCGCCACGTCGAGGGAGAAACGCACCCCGCCTTCGATGTGCACCGTCTCCGTCCCGTCCCCCCACAGTACCCGCACATCCGGCGTCCGCAGGGGCCCGTGGATCCCGGACCGCTCCTCCACGACCGTCCGCGCGCCCAACGTCGTCCCGAAGACCTGGGCGATCGCGGGCGCAGTCCCTTGGTCCTCCTGCGGTATCCGGAGAAATATCACATCCCCGATTCGTTTCCAACGACGGGGAGCCAAAGCGATCGGGATCCCGGCGGCCCTCAGCCCCTCCCGTATCCGATCCCACGGATCTCGGAGCACCGTGCGCGGCGGTACCGTTCCGACCTCGTCCCATCGTGCGTCAAACGGGACCAAGTCGACCGTTGGTTCGTGGATAACG
>VBMR01000206.1 GCA_005878325.1 Methanobacteriota archaeon
AAGGGATGCGGATGGCAGGCTTGGTCCGCCGTGAGATGCGGACCTCCTTCGGAGCCTTCCTCCCGCGAGCCGTCATCGTCCTACCGGTCCGGGGGCTCGATCCGGGCTTCGAGGAAAACCTGCGGGCGATCCTCTCCCAGTCCTATCCGCATTTCCGAGTCCTCGTCATGGCAGACGATGCGGGCGACGCGGCCGCGGTCCGCGCCCTCGAGATCGGGAAGGCCACGCTCCGCATCCCCCTGGCGGTCGCAGTCTCCGAACCGACGCACCTCCCCGGAAAAGTCAACGCGCTGCGGTCGAGCCTCGCCCATCTCGCTCCGGAGGACGAGGTGGTCGTCTTCGCGGACTCGGATATTCGTCCCGCCACGGATTGGCTGCGCCAGCTCGTGCAACCGCTCGCCGACGCGACGGTCGGCGCGGCGACGGGGTTCCGATGGTATGTGCCGCCGCACCCGACCTTCTGGTCCCTCGTCCGCGCAGAGTGGAACGCGGTAAGTGCGAACGTTCTGTTCGATCCCCTTCGCGCGTTCGCCTGGGGCGGCTCGTGTGCCGTGCGACAGGCCGACCTTTCGCGACTGCGCCTCGAGGAACGATGGCGGGACGTCCTGAGTGACGACCTCATCCTGACCCAGGCCGTGCGGCAAGCGGGCCTTCGCATCGCGTATGCTCCCGCGGCCCTCGTGCCGACGCTCGAGGGGGCCACTCGCTCGGCGTGTATCGAGTGGTGCCTCCGCCAGATGACGATGGCGACCCTGTATCATCCCGTTGTGCGGAGATATGCCGCGGCGGCCTTCGCCATCTTCGACGGATCCGTGGTCCTCGGTCTCGTCTGTCTGTGGCTCGCCTCCATTTGGAGCCCGTCCTTCGTCGTTCCGGCCGCGGTGTTCTTGGCCCCGCTCCCCGCCGCTCCCGCGAAGGCCCATCTGCGCCGGAAGGCGCTCCTGTCCGCGGCGCCGAGCGTCGCGAAGGCTTGGCGAGTCCCCGGCTGGAAAGCGGCGGCGGCAGCGATCGTCGTCCCGTGGGTGATGGCGTGGGGCCTGATGAGGACCCGACGTCCCGCCGTCGTGAAGTGGCGCGGCCGCCGCTACGATGTCACGGACCCCTTGAGGATCCGGCTCTTGGAATCCGAGGAACCGTCACGGCCTCGGCCGATCGGGGAAACAGGCTAGCTCGAGCCGTGGGCACGGCCAACACCGGAGGGCGAGGCCAGACTCGTGCCAGCTCGTTCTCGCAGGTGCTCTTGATACTTCGCGAGTTCGGAGAGGAGGTCGTTGCGGCGCTCGCTCCGTCGCAAGGTGCGCAGCATCGAACCCGCGGGAGGAAGAAAGGCCAGGATGAGGACGATCAGGATCCGGATCGGATCGCGGGGGATTCCAAGAAATTGCATCGCGAGGAGGAGGGCGATCACGATCGAGGGGGGCAGGAAGAAGGCTGCGAACACCCACTCAACTCGCACGAGCGGCCGACGCGCCTCCCGTTCCATCGCGAGGACCTCCGGGTCCGAGAACAACTTCGCGGTCGTGACCATGGGCTCCCCTCGACGCGCGAAGCGGTCCCGGATGACCGCCATCGCCTCCTGGTAGCCCTGGGACTCGGCGCGGAAGCCTCGGATGGAGCCAGGCGTGAAGCGGATGAGGACCCTTCGTCCGTCATGGGTCTCGAGGCCGATCCCCGTGTGCACGAGGGTCCCCGCCGAGGACGCAAAGGGCGAGAGGAAGGATCCCGCGACCTCGTAGCTACGGGGATAGACGTCGCGCACGTCGGACCAGGGGAGGTATCGCGGCGTCCCGAGGATTCGCCGCCATAGCGGGAGCGATGCCTCGATGCCCTCCTCGAAGACCAAGGTCGGGCTCGGCTTGAAGAGGGCGATGGCGAGGAGGACGAGGACGACCGGGACGAAGCACAGGCCACCGAGGGGCCAGAATCCCTCCGGGGCGGCCGCGACAGGCCCGATGCCAAAGGTCACGACGAGGACCAGGAGAAGAAGGGCGATCGTCATCGGGTTCGCGGGGATGGGGCGGTAGGTGTACAACAAAGGACCGCGCGCGGTGGGGGCCATCCGCTCCGATGAATGCGGCCGGGTCTATTAGCTCTGCCAGGAGGCCGGATCCTCTTTGCTCCCCCGGCGAGGAGAGGCATTGGACCGCTCATTCAATTTCGAGTAAATACTGGAAGCCCGTGCGCCTCCCGGAACATCGCCCGCCAAGTTTTCCAGCGGAGACGGGAACACTCCTTCCCTCGGGAGGGGGGCTTTCCAGTAAAAGCTGGAATTCATCCCAATCGCGCGGGCGTGGCCTCGTGGTCGACTCCGAAACGGAACAAGGCCTCCTCGATCTCGGGACGAAGCTGGGGAATGACAAAGACCACGGACTGGCCGAGATAGCGCACTCCATCTTTCTCGAGGAAACCGGGATATCGATAGGTCCGTCCGTCATACTGGGTCGTGTCACCATACATGAATCGGTACAGTCGATTGCACGCCGCCCTATCCGTGCTATCTACGTCCCACGTGACAATCCATCCCGTCTCCGGCCTGCGCTGTTTGCCTTTGCGGACACGACGCATTGTGGTCTTTCGAACCATCTCGGTCCCTCCGATTTTCCAGTATTTACTGGAAGTGGACCAGGCTATAACACCGCTTCGGGGGGAGGTGGCTGAACGTGAAATTCCCTTGCAACCCGCGAAGGGAAGGCACTTTGGCGGGCCGGCGGGATCAATCGATCC
>VBMR01000207.1 GCA_005878325.1 Methanobacteriota archaeon
GCGTCTCCCGGGCGAGCCGGCTGAACGTGTGCGCGTAGGGCGCGATCTCCGGGCTCAGGAACTTGTGGGCCTCCTCGAGGAACAGGACGAGCCGCGGATACTCTTCGTTCCGCTCCGTGTACAGCTCGAACAGGCGGCGGGACAGGATGTTCGCCACGAACAGGTACACCATCTGGTCCGTGCCGTAGTCCCCGAAGTCCAGGACGACGCTCTTTCCCCCGCGGATCGCGGCGAGAATGTGCGCGAACGCGTCCTTCCCCTCCGTCATCGCCTTGAGGAACGGGAGGCGGTCGAGCCGTCCGATCCGTCGCTTCAGGCCCTGCAGGGTCATCTCGTGGGCGCGCTCGGTGCCGAGCATTTCCATCGTCGCGTCCTTGACCGCCGAGACGAGGTCGCGGCCCCCGCGCCCCTTCGCGATCTCGTACAGGGTGTCGACCATGGGCGCGGTCAGGTCCTGGAGCGCGACGACGAGGTCCTCCGGCGTGATCTCCCGTGCATCAAGCACGAACGGCTTCGCTTCCTTGTTCTTCGGATCCAGGGAGAAGATCTCGACTTTCCCGGGGAAGAAGAACTTCAGGCCCTCCGTCTTGTCCGTCGCGCTGAACACGCCGTACTCGGAGTGCATGTCGAAAATCAGGACGGAGCCGACGTCGCACGACAGGATGCCCGCACAGACGAGCTTGTTCAGGATCGACTTGCCGGTCCCCGTGCGCCCGAAGATCGCGAACGGTTTCTCGACCAGTTTCTGCATGTCCAGCTGCACGTGGAACGGCTCGACGCCGGTGATCGTGCCGAGCGTGGCCGACGTGTCCGTCACCTGGTAGATGCGCTCGACGTCCTCGCGGGTCGCGTGCCGGCACGGCGAGAAATAGGGAGGGATCGTCTGCGGCTCGCTCAGGTCCTTCGTCTCCCGGTCCACGAGCTGGATCATCCGGAGCTTCGCCTTGCTGTAGAAGATCGGACCTCCGTAGCCCTCGTGCGTCTCCGGCCGCGGCACGACCACGTCCGCGATCGTGGAGCCGGCGAGCTGGTCCGCGATGTCGCTCTCCTCGTTTACGACGTCCTCGACGAGACAGTAGAAGTCGTACCGGGCTCCCTCCACGATGACCGGGAAGGCGATCTTCAGCTCCTCCGGATTCCCGAGCTGGAGTTTCGCGACGAGGCCGTCGATCACGGACGCCGCGACGATCTCCCCGATCTTCATCGCAGGTCCCTCGCGACCTTGTCGAGGTACTCGTGGAAGGCGCTGCGTCTCCGGCCCTCGATCTGCGTGAGGCCATCCAGGATCGTGCGCACGTCGAGCCCCATCCGGAGGGCCATCTTCATCACGCTCTCCTGGTACATCGGTTTGAGCTGCCGCACGGTCACCGCCATCCGGTGGGCCTCGATCAGGGGCCACGGATACCCGACGGAGATGAGGCTCTTCCCGTACGCGGCGAGCTGCCCGAATGCCTCGTCCGGCCGATCGCGGAACGTCCCGAGGTCCATCCGGAACCACTTATGTCCGCGTTTCTCACACACTTGCACGAGTCGCTCCATCACGGAGAACTGCTTCGGGAATTCGGTCAGGGTGCCGTCCACCGCGACGACGCATCCCTCCAGGTCCTCCGCGACGTTGACCGCGGTCTGCCCCTCGATGAGCCGGCGGTATTCGTTCACCATGTCCCGCGGCTGGTCCTCCCGCCGTTCCTTCGTGAACTCGAACAGGGACCGATGAAGTTCGTCCTGGGTCGCGACGAACGCCTCGAACGTGGAGACGCCGACCATGCGCTGCACGAGCCGCCAGTCCTTGCGGCGGAACGCCTTTCCGTCGAAGGCATACCGCAGGAGGCCGACGGAGATCAGGGCGAGCCACCAGCTCGAGAGGTTCAGCAAGAAGGAGTACGAGCCGTCGACGGCGATCATGTCCCTGGCCGAACTCGCGCACTGGAAGGTCCGAAACTCCGGAACCTCGGCAGGCGGGAGCGGCACGTCCCGATGGTGGTGGACGAGCAGCTCCAGCTCCCGGCGCATGTCGTCCACGTAGCTAACGCGAGAACGGTCGCCACTCGGGGGGCGTCCCGCGTCATCCGGCCGGGCCAGAGGGCATCCCTTGGTTGCGGAGGGAACGGCTCGGGATATAAGTGTGTCGAGGACCCCAGTGAACTTCAAAAACGTGTGGAAGGGCCGCGTCCCGGAAGCAACAAAGGTTTGGGGTAGGGGGTGTGGATGTGTTGTCTACTAGGAGCGTCCTACCCCGGAGATGAAACTCCGGACGTCATGGTGAATCTTTCCGCCAGAACCTACGTAGGTCTCCGAAGGCTCCGGGTATGGCCCCGTGAAAGGTTGTGACCAAGCACCGACGGAACCTCGTGCACGATGGGAAGCGAGGCGATGTCAGACTACGCGACGACTTCCGCCCGCGACTCCTGGCGCGGGGTCATCGTCACGCGGATCCGAGCCGGGAAGCGGTCCGCGACCTCCGCGAGGTGCGTGATCAGGATCACCTTCTCGAACACCTCGCCCATCCTCAGTAGCTTCTGGACGAACAGTTCCCGCGACACTTCCGTATCGAGGGAGCCGAGGTCCCCTTCGTCGATGAAGAGGGTCTTCATTCGTCCGAACGTGCGGCCGATTTGCGGCATGGAGGCGAGTTCGCGCGCGATCGCAAACCGCAGGGCCGCGTTGATCTGCGTCTTCTCGCCGCCCGAGAATTCCGCGACGTCGTGCCACTGTCCGTCCACTCCCTGCACGAGGATGCGGATCCCGTGGCCCCGGCCTTCCTCGTACGTCTCCAGGCGGATCCGCCCAAACCGTCCGGCCGTCAGTTCGGTGAGGTTCTTCGATGCCTCGATCTCCAGTTCGGGCAGGAGTTGGTCCACCGCATACATGACGATCCCGCGCTTGTGGAACACGCGGTTCACCAGGACGTCGTAGATTTCGAGTTCCCCGCGGAGCGCTTCCCGTTGCCGTTGAGAATCTTTCAATTTCCGTGCGTCGGCTTCGAGAACGGCAATCTGTTCCTTCAGTGCGGATGCCTGCCCTTCGAGGAGGTGCCAAGCCTTCCGCTCCGCGTCGAGTTCCTTCTGCAGGACTTCCAGTTTCGTCTGCGCCTCGGTGAACGTTGACTCCGAAGGACGGAGGGCCGTCAGTTCCTCCTCGAATGCGGCGCGTTCCTTTTCGAGGGTCTTGCGCTGCACCTCCAGATCCTCGAGCCGGGCGCGCACGTCGCCGACTTGCCGCAAGAGGGTCGTCAGCTCGTCGAGCCGCTTTCGTTTCGCGGTCTTCTCGAGGACCGCATGACCGACGGAGTCCAAGCGCTTACCGTCCGTCGCTGCGAACGGAACGGCATCGAGCTGCCGCAGGGCCTCGATCTTCGCGTCATCGAGGGGCTGGATGAGATGATGGCTGTCATCCGCTTCCTGCCGGAGGTCGTCCTTCAGCTGCTCCAGCTGGCGTTTGTATTCCGTCAGGACAAACGAATCCTGGTCAATCGAAGCGACCTTTTCGTGGACGCGGGCGAGGGCCTTTTCCGCGCGTGCCTGTTCCTCGCTCAACTCCCGCACGAGTTTCGGGCGTTCCGCGAGCCAATCGAGCTCTCGTGCGATCCGGGTTACCCGCTCTTCCAATCGCCCCTCGTCCCGGAGGAAGCCGAACGCCGTCTCCCGATCGACATCCGTCCGAAGGGAGGCGATCTTGCGATGGAGCTCATCGATCCGGTTCTTGATCTCATCGCGGCGTTTCTCGTGCTGAAGCTTCGCTAGGTCGAACTCTCGTTCGGCCGCGCGGGCCGCCGCCTCGCGCTGATCGTGCAGGGCCTTCGTCTCCTTGAGGCGGTCGAGTTCCTCCCGCAAACGGTCGAGGTCGCCGATCTCTTTCTCCAAGGCGGCCCGTTCGGGTTCGAGCTTTTCTGCGAGTTTTCCCTGGTCGAGCACTTCCGCGGTGTGGACCTGGAGCGCTGTGAGCCGCGCGGTCCGATCCTCAAAAGCCGCGGATGCGTAGACCCAGCGTTCGTGCTTCGCCTCGAGGTCCTTGAGGTCCTTGGAGCCTGCTTCGAAGGACGCTTGGAGTTGGGCGGCCCGCGCACTCCGTCCCGCACGTTCCTGATCCAAGGCGGCTAGCTGCTCTTGCATCGTCGGAAGGCGCCCGAGGGCCTCTTCCCGAGCCGCGATGTCCGCCTCCTTCGCCTGGATGTCCGCCTTCAGGGTTGCGAGCC
>VBMR01000006.1 GCA_005878325.1 Methanobacteriota archaeon
AGGAACGACGGTTCGAGGCGGCCCTGACGGCCGCCCAAGAGGCCTCGCGGATCGCCGAACGGACGACGGAGCAGCTGCGGCGAGCCTCCTGGTCATACGCGGTCCTCGCCGCTCAAGGCCTCCTGGAACCGTGCGATCCCGTCGATCCGGAGACGGTCGCGGCACGTTCGCTGCTGGAAAAGGCTCGAGAGGCGTTCTTCCGCGGTTCCGTCGTCGATGATTCCCTTCTCCGGGACCTCGTCCGGGCCGCGGAGTCGGCCCACCGCCGCGAGGCGGAACGGGTGCGGGAATCCCTCGCGGTCACGCGAGACGCGATCCGGGAGGCGTCGAATGTCGGGGCCCCGGTCGCGTTCGCCGAGGACGCCTGGAGGCGCGGGGCCGATTTCCTCGACCGGGATCGGCTCGCGGCCGCACGCGAGAGTTTCGTCGAGGCGGCCCAGCGCACGGAAGACGCCCGCCGCCGACGCGTGCTCGAAGTCGTGGAGTCCGTGGAATCGGTTCGGGATCACATCAAGCTCGCCCGGAACGTGGGAGCGGACACGCAGGAGGCGGAGACGCTCCATACGGCGGCGCAGGCGGCGATCGCCGCGGGAGAGCACGGCCCCGCAGGCGATCTCCTGAAGAAGGCGGAACGGCTCGCGATGAAGGGTCAGCAGCGTCAGATCGACCGTGCGATCCAACTGCGCGCGGCGCAGGTTGAGAAGGCGCAGGCGATCCTCGGGACCGTCGAGCCGATCCTGAAGGAGGCGGAGTCGTACGAGCTGAACCCCGCTGAGGTCCGAACCCTCCTGAGGCAGGCCCAGGACGTCCTCGCGAAGGGTGACTACCTGGCCGGGATCACGTTCGCGCGGAATGCGGAAGAGGCGGCACGGCGTCTGGATGGACAGATCGCGGAAGAGCGGGCCCATCGCGGCATGGTGAAGCCCGTGTCCGGCGTCTGCGCATTTTGCAAGTCGCGGCGTGTCACGTTCCAGGACGACGGCTGGAGCCGCTGCGAAGACTGCGGTACCTGGTTCCGTTGGCGCAGTGCGATCGGCGTCTGGGAACGCCTCCGACAGTTGCTGCCTCCATAATCTCGGACCGTCGGTCCGGATATGCTTTTATCGCGTACCCGGGATTCCGCGGCGATGCGAAAGGGAGACCTACTGCGTCGCCGCGTCGAGGATATCGATCTCTCCCGGTCGACGGACCTTGCGGCGCTCGTCGATGCGATGGGCCGCGGAGGCGGATTCACCGCAAAGAAGATCGCCCTCGGGGTGGAGATTCTGCAGACCATGTTTCGCCGCCCCATGTGCACTACCTTCCTATCCTTCCCCGCGGCGTTGATGGCCACGGGGGTCCGCGGCGTCCTGCGGGGCCTCGTCGAACGAAAGCTCGTGGACGCCGTCATCACAACCTGCGGGACCGCGGACCACGATCTCGCTCGCGTGTGGCAGCCGTACTACCACGGGGACTTCGAGATGGACGATGTGGCCCTGCATCGACTCGGGGTGAATCGCCTCGGGAACGTCCTCGTGCCGAACGAATCGTACGGTCTTGTCCTGGAGAAGAAACTCCAACCCATGCTGCGAGACCTGTGGACGGAAGGGCGACGATCTCTTTCGACGAAGGAACTCCTCTGGGAATTCGGGCGGCGAACGGAGAGTCGACAATCGATGCTGTGGTGGGCTTGGAAGAACCAGATTCCGGTGTATGTGCCCGCCATCACGGACGGGGCCGTCGGCTACCAGCTCTGGGCCTTCTGGCAGGATCACAAGGCCTTCGCGATTGATTCGTTCCGGGACGAGACGGATCTGGCGGACCTCGTTTTCGGCGCGAAGGAGACCGGGGCTCTCATGGTCGGCGGAGGCGTATCGAAACATCACACGATCTGGTGGAACCAGTTCCGCGGGGGTCTCGACTACGCGGTCTACATCACGACCGCGCCCGAGTGGGATGGCAGCCTGAGCGGCGCTCGGGTGCGGGAAGGGATCTCCTGGGGCAAGGTGAAAGAGACCGCGAAACAGGTGACGATCGAAGGAGACGCCACGGCAATCCTTCCGATGATGATCGCGGCTGCGATGGGCCGGGCCCGGCCGCGTCCGCGAGTCACTTGATCAGATAGTATCCCGCCGCCTTCTCGCGGGCCTTGCGTCTCGCGTAGCCTTTCGACTGCAGTTCCTGGAGCGCCTGGATCACGAAGGACTTCGAGAGCTTGGACATCTTTGTGATGGCTTCGGCGTCGCGCATCTTGTCCTCGGACGTAAGGCCCGCGGACTTCATCGTGTCGTAGACCTTGTTCGCCCGATCCGACACGTCCTCGAGTGGCATCTGAGCGTCTCCAACGCGCGGCTGGGAACTCGGAGGCGTATTAAATAACCTTTCCGTGCTGGTATCATCGATGTGTCCCGGCGAATGCAAGGACCGGATGGGGGACGCGTTCGCGAAGTTCGGGCGAGTCCCGATCCTTCGCCGCACCCGGGCTGTCGGTTCGACCGATCGGGCGTTTCGTCGGCGGGGCCGCGCACCGTTCTGGGCCGCGGGGGGCCTCGTCCACGACGGAGACGGGAACGTCGTGCTGGTCCGGGTGACGCCCACCAAAGGGACCCCTTGGTTCACTCCGGGCGGATTGCTGGAAACCGGTGAGACCACGGATGGCGGCCTTCGGCGCGAAGTCAGGGAGGAGGTCGGCGTGGAGCTTGCCGATCTCGCCTTGACTCGGATCATCCACGAGACTCTCACGGACGGGGAGGCGGCCCGTCACGGTTACTTCGCCCAATTCGTGGCCCGGGCCACATCCGTCGAATTGCACCCCGGCCACGAGGTGGTCGAGGCTCGCTGGTTCGATGCCCTGCCGGCGGACCTCGCGTTCCGGGAGGACTACGTGGACGACTTCTCCCGCCTGCGGAAGGCCGCAACCTTTTAGCGATTCCTCCGGATGGCGGGACGAGACCATGACGGCGGGGCCGGCCCTTCTCGTCGTGGATATTCAGAACGACTTCTGTCCAGGGGGAGCCCTTGCGGTTCCGGAGGGGGACGAGATCATCCCACGCGTGAACCGACTCGTCGCCTTGTTCCTCCGGCGAGGCCTGCCTGTCCTCTTCACTCGGTGCTGGCACCCCCGGGTCACGAAGCACTTCAAGGAGTTCGGTGGGGCGTGGCCTGCCCACTGCATCCAGGGCACGAAGGGCGCACGCTTCCATCCCCGCTTGGAGGTGCCGAAGGGTGGGACGATTCTCTCGAAGGGCATGGATCCGGAGCAGGACTCGTATTCTGCATTCCAGGCAACGACAGATCGCGGAAGAGACCTCGAATCGATCCTCCAGGAGTTGGGCGTGGGTGAATTGTTCATCTGCGGCCTGGCGACCGACTATTGCGTTCGAGCGACCGCCCTCGATGCCGGACGACGAGGCCTCAAAGCCTCGGTGTTCACGGACGCGGTGCATGGGGTCGACTTGAAGCCCGGGGATTCGCAAGCGGCCCTTCGCGAGATTCGCGCGCAAGGGGCGAAGTTGTTGAGAACCCGCGGCATCGCGGAACTTTTGCCGAAGAGGAATTGAATCTGACGAGGCGCCGCGAACCCGCCGCGGCATCCTTGTAACTCCGATTTTCTCCATGAAACCCGCCACCTGAAGGCGGCGAATCGTTGAAATACGCCACCGGCGGTCCTTCCCTGAAACCGGGGGATCGAGATGGCGGGAAAGGGAAAGTCAGGTGAAGGGACGAGGGACCATCCGTGGAAGCTGAAGACGCCGAGCGGATCGTCGGAATTTCTGGCGTGGCGCGACGAGACGCTCGATCCACCCGCCCTCGTCGTCAAGGCGGGGGGCACCGAGCTCCGGTATCATCTTCGCTGCATTGACGATCTCCATATGATGCTGAAGTCGCACGGCGATTGGATGCTCCTCGGGAGCGCCGACGAACAGAAGCCCGCCGCCGACGGAACCGTGGAGTCATGGGGTCGGTCGGCCAAGAATCCGGTCGGCGGTTGGTACGGCCTGAAGAAAGGCCTTCGGGGCCGATTCGGGATGTATGTGCCTCCCGTCCTGGAGGCGCTTCGCTTGGCCGAAGTCGAACACAATCCGAAAAACAACCGGATGAGGGCGTTGTAGGTGCATCCCGGCGTTCCTGCCGATGAAGCCCTACGCATGGGACGCGATTGGCCTGGTCAACTAACGTTAGCCAGCGCGACCGCATAGCCGGATTCGACGCGGCTTTCGGACATTTCTCGATGCCTCAACCCCGCATGAAGTCATGAACCGCCGCGTGGACATACGTTTAAATAACGCGCCTGTCATACGATTGTCAGACAGAAATCACGGGGAAGCGGAGGTCAATTATGCCATCGGAATCCGAGAGAGTCACGATCCGGCTTCCGCCGGACCGGGTGAAGGCGTTGCATCAGCTCGTCAAGAGCGGCACATACACGACCATATCCGACGTCATTCGTGCGGCGATCGACCGGTTCATCGACATCCAGTTCTCTCCGGACTATATCCGGAAGCTGATGATCGAGCTGCCGAAGGGGAACGTCGTGGATCTGCAGCAGCTCGTCAAATCGGGCGACTCGGTCTCCGTGGAGGACGCGGTCCGCAATGCGGTCCGGGAGTACGTCCGCCGCCGGCTCCATAAAGCCATGGAAGGGGCCGAGCGTTAGCTCGCCGTGGCGGGGACGCGCGCTCCCTCGTGCGCGCGAGTGCAGGCGGTCCGCACAGCAGGCCGTCGGGATGGACCCAGGATGGGATTCGAGAGCGCGCAGCGGACCGGGAACCAATCGTTCCTCGATTCCTTCTCGTTCGCTCGCCCGCGGGTCCTCGTCATCGGCTGCGGCGGCGCCGGCGGGAACTCTGTCCATCGACTGACGCGCATGGGGATCCATGGAGCCCGCACGGTTGTCGTGAACACGGATGCGGTCCACCTCGATTCGATTCAGGCAGATCGCAAGCTGCTCATCGGTCGGGGTGTCACCCGGGGAATGGGCGCTGGCGGACGGCCTGAGATCGGGGAGCGCTGCGCCGAGCTGTCGACAGAAGAATTGCGGAACCATGTCGGCGACGCTGACCTCACGTTCATCACGGTCGGCCTCGGAGGCGGCACGGGGACCGGCGTGGCCCCGCTCCTGGCGGATCTCGCCCAGGCCGCGGGGAGCGTCGTGATCACGCTCGCGACGACGCCCTTCAAGGCGGAGCGGGGTCGGATGGTCAACGCCCGCGCCGGCATCCAGCGGCTTCGCGGCAGCACCGATTCCCTGATCGTCCTGGACAACAACCGCCTCCTCGATCTCGTCCCGAACCTCCCGGTGGAACAGGCCTTCGCGGTGATGGACCACCTGATCGGCGAGGTGGTCAAGGGAATCACGGAGTCGATCACCCTGCCGTCCCTGATCAACCTCGATTTCAGCGACGTCCGGACGATTCTCCAGGGCGGGGGCGTGTCGACGATCTTCTATGGGGAAAATTCGGAAGGGGATCCCGAGAAGTTGGTCTCGGAGACGCTCGACAACCCGCTCCTCGACGTCGACTACCGGGGCGCGAGCGGCGCCCTCATCCATATCGCCGGGGGGCCCGGCCTGCGGCTCCGGACCGCGAACGAGGTGGTCGAGGGCCTCACCGCGGCCATGCGTACCGACGCGAACGTGATCTTCGGGGTCCGCGTGGACCGCAAGTACGAAGGCATCTTGCGGGTCCTCGCAATCCTGACCGGCGTCCGATCGCCCCTGGTGGAAGGGGTCCGGGAGTCCGTCTCCGTGATGGATGTCGTCTCCGAGGAACGTCGACCTCCTTCCCGGGAAGAGGAGGCTCCGCGGCGCGCCGGCGGCGTTGACCGTCACGGCATCGGAGGCGGCGGATAGGCCATCAAGGACCGAGAGTCCTCTTCGATCGCGTGCGTTAATTGACTCGGCTTGAGCCGAACCCGGACCGTCTCCGGTTTCGGTTTGATCATGTTCCAGCCGGCCTTCGTCACGGCCCCGCCGGCGACCGCCATCACCATGTACATTCCGAAGGTGAGGAACGTCACAGCGACGGGCCGCAGGATGCCGCTCAGGTCGAGGGCGTTTCCCAACCCGGCGGTCGGATCGCCCACGCTGTCCCCCGATCGCGTCTGCGTCGGGACCGTCTGGACCTGAGCCACCGCGCGGCTCTCCAGCCCGTTGCCATCCCGCACGATCACGCTGACCTGATACACGCTTGCGTTCGCGTAGGTATGCGGACTCGGGTTCGAACCCGTCACGCGGGTGCCATCCCCGAAGTTCCACTCCCACGTGGCGATCGTCGCGTCTCCTTGGCGGGAGGTGTCCTGGACCGTCGCCGTGAGGTCGGTCGTGTCCCAGGTGAAGGACGCGGAGGGACCTCGAGGGTTCGGATTATCCGGGAACTGGGAAACGAAGAAGTCGCCGGGGTCCGCCGCGATCGCCATGGCATGGGTGAAGGTGAACACCAGGAGGCCCAGGCCGAGTGCCAGGACGCCGAGGCCCAGGACGATCTCGAGGTGGTCCCTCTTGAAAGCCATGGCGCGCGATCGATGATGGAACGGGCCATAAAGGCCCGAGATTCGATTCTCGGTTCCGAGAAAGGAGAATCTGCGCTACCCGCGAAAAATCGGGCGGGCGCTGAGGAGGGCCGGCTCGGCAAGCGGCTGGAACGGACGTCCCTTTGTCTCGCTCACGATGCGCGCCCGGAGGGTCTCGACCGTCATGTCCGTCTGCTCTTTCGTTGCGCGCACGCGGACGCTGAGCTGGCCGCTTTCGACTTCCTTCTTCCCGATGACGGCGATGTATGGAACCCATTCTTTCTCCGCGGTCCGAATCTTCTTCCCGAGGGTGTCGCTGGAGTCATCCAAGTCGGCGCGGACTCCCTCGAGGTGATCGAGTAGGGAGCGGGCATGGGGGAGCTGGTCCGCACTCACGGGGACGAGTCGCACCTGGGTCGGGGAGAGCCAGAGGGGCCACATCGGCGGGACGCCGGCCTTCGCGGCCGCCGCGGCCTTCTCCAGGAGGGCATACATCACACGCTCGACCGCGCCGCTCGGAGACAGGTGGAGGATCAGCGGATGGCGCTTCTCCCCCTTCTCGTCCGTGAAGGTGATGCCGAAGCGCTTCGCGTTCTCCGTGTCGATCTGGTCGGTCGTCAAGGCGGCGGCCTTGTCGTTCCCATCGACGAAATTCCATTCGTATTTCTGCATGAAGTAGAAGAACTGTTCCGACCACATCTCGACGAGGATCGGTTTTCCCCAGCGCTTCGCGTAGGCGACCACGAAGTCCTTGTGCGCCTCCCAGAACGCCTTCGTCACCCGCATCCCGACCTCGAGGTCGTCGGGCACGGAGAGGCCACACTCCTCCAGGATCTTCCAGGCGACCTCCACCCGCACCATGAGTTGCGCCTTCGCCGCCTCGACATCCGGCACCAAGGCGTGGCAGTCCGGCATCGTGAAGGCGCGCAGCCGCCGCAGGCCCGCGACCTCGCCCCGCTGTTCCGCGCGGAAGGAGTATCGGGTGAGTTCGTACAGGGAGAGGGGCAGGTGCTTGTACGACAGGACCATGTCCTTCATGATCAGGAACTGACCGAAGCACGCGCTGAACCGAAGGAAGGTGCGCTTGTTCGGCGTCTGCACGATGTATTGGCGGGCGGGGAACCGGTCCAGATAGGATTTCAGGGCCGGGTGCTCGAAGTCGTACATGACGGGGGACTCGACCTCCATCGCGCCGGATTCGCGGATGCGGCGGGTGACGAGTTCCTCGATGAGGCCCTTGATCAGCCGTCCTTTCGGATAGTAGCGGAGGTTCCCGGGATCGGATCCGGGCTCATAATCGACGAGTTCGAGTTCGCGCATCAGCCGGACGTGGGCCGGTTCCTCTTTCGCCTCCCGCGACTTCGCCATCTCGTAGGAGACAAAGAGGCGGAGACGATCGTGGCCCGCGAAGTTGAATCCGCTCACCTGGCCTCCGGAGAGGGAGAGAGGATGCAGGCGGCCGCTCGGTTCGAGGATGTGCCATTGGGAGACGAGCTTCGCCTCCGCCTTGATCGCTTCGGAGACGTCCTCCTTCGAGGCCGGTGCGGCGGCGTCCGCGACGATCTCCCGAGACAGCTCGCTGAGCGGATGGCCCTTCACCGCGACCTTGAACGACTTGTAGTACCCGAACGGAGAGGCGTGCACCTCGAACCCGCGGGCGACGAGCTCCTTCTCCAGATACGAGATCAGTTCCTGCGCGGGGCCTGGAGCCGCCAGGGAGGAGCTCAGGTGGGCGTACGGATAGAGGACAATCCGCTTCGTGCGGACCTGCCCCGCGATGTCGACGATGTTCGCGGCCGCGGCCTTCGCGACACCCGCCGGATTCGTCTCGTCCCGCTGCTCCGCGGTGAGGAAGCACACGAGGGCCTCGTCCACTTTCCCGCGGCGCTTCGCCTCGGGGACGTCCGGGATGCCCTGAAGCGCCTTTTGCTTCACCTCGTATTCGAGGTAATCCACATGGAGGAACAGGACCCGCATGTCCGCCCGCTTATCGTACCGAGGTATAAAGCTCCTGTCGGACGGCGGCGCAGCGTGAAATAGGAATCCGCCGTTCGTCCGGTCGATGGTCCGCACCGCTCGGGAGTGGCGTCATCGGACCGGAGAAATCACCCTGGACCGGACGCGGGTCATGGGGATCCTGAACGTCACGCCCGATTCCTTCTCGGATGGTGGCCGGTATTTCGATCCCGAGACCGCCCTCCGGCGCGGCCTTGAGATGGTGGACCAAGGGGCCGACGTCGTCGACATCGGCGGCGAGTCCACGCGGCCCGGTTCCGATCCCGTGTCCGCGGAGGAGGAATGGCGACGGATCCGCCCCGTCATCCAAGGCCTCGCCGCAAAGGCCGACATCCCGCTGTCCGTCGACACGATGAAGCCGGAGGTTGCGGCGCACGCGATCGACTCCGGCGTGTCGATCGTGAACGACGTCTCCGGGATGCGGGACGAGGCCATGGTACACCTGGTGGCGGCCCGCCGCGTGGGGGTCGTCGCGATGCACATGCTCGGCAATCCGAAGACGATGCAAGACCATCCGACCTACGCTGACGTCGTGGAGGAGGTCCGCGCCTTCCTCGCGGAGCGCATTCGCAGCCTCGAGGCCGCGGGCGTCTCCTCGGATGCCATCGCGATCGATCCCGGCGTGGGATTCGGCAAGGCGGTGGCCCACAACCTCGCCCTCCTGCGACGCTTGGATCGCCTCGTCGACCTCGGCCATCCGGTCGTCGTGGGGGTCTCCCGCAAGTCCTTCATCGGACGGTTCGGCGGAGGCGAGGCCGGGGACCGGCTCGCGGGCAGCCTCGCGGCGGCGACCCTTGCGGTCGCCCGCGGGGCCCAGATCGTGCGCGTCCATGATGTCGCGGAGACCGTCCGCGCGATGCGGGTCGCCGACGCCCTGGCTCTCGAAGAAAAGCTTTAACCCGCGAAACGATTCGTACCGTAATGGTATCGCGGAGGGCGGTCGGCTCGATCCTCGACGGATACGAGAATCTCGTGATCGCGACCGTCTGCTCCCATTCTTCCCTCCAGATTTTCCATGGGGCCCGCCAGGAAGGATTCCGAACCCTGGGCATCGCGATCGGGAAACGGCCCCGGTTCTATGACGCATTTCCGCTCGCGAAGCCGG
>VBMR01000226.1 GCA_005878325.1 Methanobacteriota archaeon
TCGACGTAGACCGCAAGGAGGCGGGTCCCGAGGGCCCGGCTCGCGAGGACCGCGGCCGTCGTGCTGTCGACGCCGCCAGAGCAAGCGATGATCGCCTTCCCCGGGACCGCGGCTTCCGTCGCGGCGACCTGCTCCGCGATGAAGGCCTTCGGGTCGAAGGTCATTTCGCCAGCGTCCGCGAATCCTCGAGGACCCATTTCTTCATCGCGTCCCGATGGTCCTTCAGTTTCCCCGTGAGGCGTTCGTCGCCCAGGGCCAGGATTTCCACCGCGAGGATCGCCGCGTTTTCCCCTCGATCGAGGCCGACGGCCGCGACCGGGATGCCAGGGGGCATCTGCACGATGCTGAGGATCGAGTCCAAGTTGACGGATCCGCTCACCGGGACGCCGATCACGGGCTTCGTCGTGTGGGCCGCGATCGTCCCGGGCAGGGCCGCGGAGAGGCCTGCGATGGCGATGAAGATCTTCGCCGGCGTGTTCCGGATCAGGTCCCGGAGGAGGTCTGGCGTGCGATGTGCGGACGCGACGACCATCTCATGCGCCACGCCGAACTCGTCCAGGATCGAGGCCGCCTTCTTCCCGACCTCCGCATCCGTCTTGGACCCGAGGACAATGAGGACGTCGACGGCCATCGACTAAGGGCAAGGAAGGCCCCGGAATAAAGGCTTACGCCGCACAGGAGTTCAGCCGAGCGGCCTTCGTCGCCTAACTCTTCATGATGGCCAGGAGGAACAGTCCAATCGCCGCGGCCGCGCCGATCATCGCCGCGAGGATCACGCCGACCGACTCGATGATGACCGTGCCGAGCGTCACGCTGCTGTTCGAGGGTCCGGCGTACCAGCCCCAGATGAGGCCGACGACGAGCCCGCCCACGAGCAGGCCGCCCCCGATCTTCCGGCTCTTCCCGCTCCCGAAGTAGGCGGTGAACGCGCCGGTGATGATCAGGAACAGGCTGAAGGTCAGGAGCAGAATCGTCAGGAAGGTCAGCGGGTCGAACGCACCGAATGCCATTGTGGTACCTCTCAGAACTTGATTCCGGTCAGGGTTTTCGTGTCGATGACGCCCGGGATGGAGCGGATCTTGTCGACGACCACCTGGCCCAGGACGTTGAAGTCCTCGGCCTCGATCTTCGCGATGAGATCGTACTCGCCGAAGAGGGGGTGGAGCTCGACGATCTCCTTGACCTTGAGCAACTCGTTATACACCTCGTGTTCCTTGGCTGGGGCGGTGCTAATGAGCACGAACCCGATGGCCAATTCTGAACACCCGCGCTGGCAAACGAGTGACACGATATAACGTTTTCGACCGCGATCTTTGGTCGCGCCACACAGCGAGTTTTCTCCATTAGAACGGCGCGTATCGTCGGGCCCGGCGGAGGACCTCGGCCCAATTTGGAAGGCGAGTCTGAGGTCCTTTCTCCTCGATCACGAAACTCGCGACCGTCGATCCGAGGATCCCGCATTGACGCAGATCCAGGTCGCGCGAAAGGCCCGCGTAGAACCCCGCCCGATACGCGTCGCCGGCGCCCGTCACGTCGACGACTCGGGAGGGCCGGACCCGCGGGATCGGGATGCGTCCCTCACGCGTGTACACGGTACTGCCCTTCGAACCTCGGGTAGCGACCACGACGGAAACGAATCGGAGGAGCCCCTCGGTCGAAGTCGCACGGACGAAGCGCC
>VBMR01000227.1 GCA_005878325.1 Methanobacteriota archaeon
TACCGCCGTCGGTTCGATGCTATGCCTCGGTCGCTTCAGAGTCGCTCCGTGACGACCGCCATCGCTTCGTGGCCGATCTCGTCCGCCCGTTTCAGGAGCGCCTCGACCCGGGCTTCGGTCGGCCTTCGGAACGACTCATCCTGAATCGAGGCGATATTCACTGCGCAGTTGAGGCTCGCTCCTCGAATCGCGGCCTCGGCAATCAGGATGGCGACGGCGGCGTCCGTCGTGGCGGAGCGGTTCCCCTTCTTCACCGCGGCCTCGGCCAGCTCGAGGGCCTCGACGCACCGCTCCATCGTCTCCAGGGGGATCTCGGTCGCCTTCCGGTACGCGGTCTGCATCGCGGCCACTCGGGCCTCCTTCTCCTGGTCGGACCCTCTCGGCATTCGCATCGAGACCAGCACCGCCTCGTAGGCTCGTGCGTCATCCTCGACGAGCGTTTCGAGACGCGCTTGGATCGATTTCCCGCGGGCCTCGATCTCCGTCAGCTCTCGCTCGACGGATTCGTATCCCTTCTTGCCGCGGGCTAGGCTTGCGACCATCCGGCTCAAGGCAACGGACAAGGCTCCCGCGAGCGCTGCAACGCTTCCCCCTCCAGGGGTCGCCGTCGGCGCGGCGACCTGGGCGAGGAATTCCTCGACGGTGGAATCCTTCACTCCCACAGCCTCGCCTCCAGGACCTGGTTGCGATGGAACCGCGGGAGCTTGAAGTATTGGGTCGCGCCCTCGACGATTGCATCAAGCGGCACGAGCCCGATGACCTCGCTCTCCGCGATCTCCACGCCCTCCTTCGCGGCGAGTCCGCGGATCGCTTCGTAGGCCGTGGCGAGCGAGGTCTTGCGGTAGTCGACCATGTTCATGGAAACTTGGACGAGGCCACGGTCCGTGAGGGCAAACCCTTTCGCCCGGACGGCCGGAAGGCCGCCGTCGCTCTCTCGAATGGCCTTCGCGATTCGCTTCGCGATCCCGATGTCCGTCGACCGCAGGTTCACGTTCCACGCGATCAGGATGGGCCTCGCCCCGACGATGGACGCCCCCGCGGTCGGATGCAGCCGTGCGGGGCCGAAATCGGGTTTGCGATCCGGGTCCGTCTCGATCGCGGTCTTCAGGCCCTCATACTCGCCGCGACGGACGTCCGGGAGTGCCCGACGTTCGGGCCGGGTCGCCGCGGCTTCGTAGAGGTAGACGGGCACGTGGAGCTCGTCCGCGATTCGCTTCCCGACGGATCGCGCGAGGGCCACACAATCCTCCATCGTGACACCCGCAATGGGGACGAAGGGAAGGACGTCGAGCGCTCCCACCCGCGGGTGCTCTCCCTTGTGGTGGTTCATGTCGATCGAGGCCACGGCCGATTTCGCGCCCCGAAATGCGGCTTCGGCAACCGCCGTGCGGGTTCCTACGAGCGTGATGACGGATCGGTTGTGGTCCGCGTCCATCTCTCGATCCAGCACCCGGACGTCGGTCACGGAAGCGATCGCGTCGACGATCGCGTCGACGACCTCCGTGCGACGTCCCTCCGAGAAATTCGGCACACACTCGACGATTTCCGTCATGCGGTCCAACCGGAAGGCCATCGAAGGGACGATTTCCTTAAAACCTTTCCCGGAGGTCGCGCGGTTTCGTTTTCTCCGGAAACCTATAAGTAAATCGAACATGGTCGCGCGGCCGGGCGTTCAGGAGAGGTGTCTTGACGACGCGAGGCACGCGAACGATTGCATGCCTTGTTCTGACCGGCGTCATGGTCGCAATGTTGTTTGTCTCGAATCCCGTTGCGGCCTCACTGCCGATTCCTATGCGAACGGAAGGGCACGCGTTGTCGGCCCCGGGGGTGCCGCTTCCCATGGGCATGCCCGTCCGGACTTTCGTCGACGGCGTCGACTATTCGATCGACAATCCGAACCCCCCACAAGTGCGGGACGGGGCTGGCTCGTTCGCCGTCCTCACCCAAGGGAATTCGAAGACGAATCCGAATGTTTCCGACACGCCGAATATCCAGGAGGGCCCGAACGTCGGAGATTTGGTCCTGTACGCCGCGGGAGACTTCACGTCCCCCACGAGCGTGTTCGTGCAGATGGAGCCCTGGACGTTCGCGGGGGATGTCGTGACCGACCTGACGCTCGGGTCGGCCGCGTCGACACCGCAACCGGTCAAGATCCAAGGGCTCGTCACCCAGCCGGCGGCCGGGGGGAATCAATTCCTTTTCCTCTGCAATCCGACCACGTCCACCGTGCCGCTCGTCGATTATTACTTGGAGCGGGACGCCCCCGGGACGTACCGTGGTCCGCGGTTCGATCTGACGGGCAGCGTTCCAGCGGCCACAACCATCCAGGTGAATCTCACGTCTCCTTCGTGGCTCGTGGTCAACGGTGACGCCTTGAAACTCGTGTATCGGAATCCCGGCGGGGCGAACGCGCCCGCGCAGGGCCAGCCCATCGTTGTCGACCGGGTGGAGTACAACGCCACGCGAAACGGAGCGCTGGGATGGGAGCCCGCGAACACGACGCTCGGGGATGCGGTCGCTCCAGGGCCCGGGCAGATCCTGCAACGCAATTCCTGCACGGACACGAACGATCCGAGCGACTTCACGTTGGCGAGGGAGCCCGGCCTCCCGTCGACGAACGGACCTCCGTCGGTGTCGATCCTCTCTCCGGGCGCGGGACAGGCCGTCCAGGGTAGCACCACGGTCGGGTTCACGTGGACCCTTTCGGACGATGTGTTCGCCCCGAAATACCTGCATGTTTGGGCCAACCTGACCGTTGGCGGTCAGACGATCCCCCTCGCAGAAGGCCTGAACGTGACGTCGGCGACATGGCCCGCGCCGGATGCGGCGCTCTCGGATCTCGTGCTCCGAGTCGAGGCGGAGGATCCCTTCGGTCACCGCGCCCCCACCTCCACCGATGGCGCCCATGGTACCACCGACGACTCGCCTCGCAACGGATCCGGCTCCGCAGGCGCCCGCTCGAAAGACATGCCCGCGGTGTCACACTCCTGTGAACGCGGAAGACGTGACGTGTTTCTTCTGCGGCTACAAGTTCCCCGACGACACCCGCCGTTATCCGTAAGGGTATTATCGGCTGCGTCCCTTGGCCCGGGCATTCGGATGAAGAAGGACGAGGAGTTCAGCGAATGGTACAGCTCCGTCATCGATCGGGCGGAGCTCAGCGACAAGCGGTACCCGATCAAGGGGATGAACGTCTGGCGCCCCTACGGCTGGGCGATCATGAAGCTGATCGACGACGCCATCCGGGAGGAGTTCGATTCGAGGGGCCATGGCGAGGTGAACTTCCCGGTCCTGATCCCGGAGACCGAGTTCAAGAAGGAATCCGACCACGTGAAGGGGTTCGAGGGCGACGTCTTCTGGGTCACCCGCGGCGGATTCAACGAGCTCGACGTGAAGCTCGTCCTGCGCCCGACGTCGGAGACTGCGATGTATCCGATGTTCAAGCTCTGGATCCGGAGCCACGCGGACCTCCCCCTCAAGGTGTACCAGATCGTCCCGGTGTTCCGGTACGAGACGAAGATGACGCGGACGTTCATGCGGGTGCGGGAGATCCACTTCTTCGAGGCCCACACGGCCCACGCAACCTTCTCGGACGCGGAGCAGCAGATCCAGGAGGACCTGCAAATGAACGAGCGGATCATGCGGCTGCTCGCCCTGCCGTACATCGTCTCGCGGCGGCCGGATTGGGACAAGTTCCCCGGGTCCCACTACAGCCTCGGGGCCGACGCCCTCCTCCCGTCCGGACGGGCGGCCCAGCTCGCGACGTTCCATCAGTACAAGGACAACTTCGCGAAGGTCTACGATGTCACGTATGAGACGGAGGACGGCGAACATCGGTTCGTCCATCAGACGACGGATGGGATGAGCGAACGGCTCCTCGGGGCGATGATCTCGATCCACGGAGACGAAAACGGACTCGTCCTCCCGCCCGCCGCGGCGCCGGTGCAGGCCGTCGTGGTGCCGATCCTGGAGAAAGGGCGTCAGGAGGAGATGCTGCTCGAGGCGCAACGCCTCTTCCTGGAGCTGCGGGACCGGATCCGGATCAAGCTGGACGACCGCGATCTGCGGCCGGGGGAGAAGTACTACGAATGGGAGGCCCGCGGCGTCCCTCTGCGCATCGAGTTGGGTCCCCGGGACATCGCGAAGCAGGCCGTCACCGTGGTCCGCCGGGACACGGGCGAGAAACGGGAGCTGCCGCGGGAGGGATTGCCGGAGCGGCTGCGATCCATCCTCGAGTTGATCCAGATCGCGATGTGGGACCGGGCGGAGAAGCTGCTGAAGGACAACACCTTCACGATCACGGACTTGGCGAAGGCCCGGGACGGCTTCAACCGGATGGGCTGGTGCGGCAAAGATTCGTGCGGTAAGGCGATTACGGAACGGACCGGGATGAGCGTCCTTGGTACGCCGTTTTACCCGGAGCCGTTCGAGGGCGCGTGCATCGTGGACGGCGTGCCGACGAAGCAGGTCGTGTACGCCGCGAAGGCCTACTGATCCCTCGCCCGCATCGAGCTGCGGAACTCTACAGTCGATAGAGGAGCATGCCGACGAGGCCGAAACCGATCAGGATGACCGTCACCGCGTAAGCCCCGACCCACTCCGGACGGAACAAGTTCCAGGAGCCGTAGGAGATGCCCCAGACCACGTAGAACATGATGCCCCCGAGGAAGGCGAGGAAGTAGAACCAGAACGCGATTGCCCGAGGGAAGGCGACCTCTGCCACGGAAGGCCGAAAGGGAGACGGAATACAAACCTTTGTGTCATCCTCGGGGACGTCGAACCCGGTGCAGGGGGGCCGTCGTCCGAGCGAGGCGCCCCCGGGTCCGCGCCCACCACGCTTCGATTCGCGGATAGGCCCCCGGGTTCTCCTCGACCCAGAAGAGGAAGGCGAGGAGGAGGAAGGCGACCGCGAGGCCGATGAGCGCATAGAAGGGCCACCGCGGGATCGGCTCCTTCACCCCGAAGCCGGTGTCGGGGAGGACCCCGTCGACCCGACTTACGCCAAGGAAGCCCGCGAGCATCGTCACGTTCACGAATCCGCGGCAGTCCGGCGGGTTGCACGGGTCCGACTTTGGAACGGTCGCC
>VBMR01000007.1 GCA_005878325.1 Methanobacteriota archaeon
GTGTGGAAGACATCCTTACGACTGCGTCAATCCAGGACGGCCTCGCTTGCATCTTCACGCCATCGAGCACGAGCGCTATCGTGACGAACGAATTCGAGCCCGGCCTCATGGGGGAAGACATCCCGAAGGCCCTCGAGCGTCTTTTCCCGGAAGGAATCGGGTACGGCCACGAGCGACGATGGCACGACGGGAACGGGCACAGCCACGTGCGCGCGACGTTCCTCGGACCGAGCCCCACGATCCCGATCGTCGAGGGGCGCGCGGCCCTGGGCACGTGGCAGCAGATCGTCTTCCTTGAGCTGGACAACAAACCGCGACGCCGCGAGGTGATCGTCCAAGTCGTCGGCGAGAATCCAGGGGCAAGGGCATAAGAAGGAGCGACGAATCGAGGCGCGCATGGCCGGGGCAACCGCGGAGGCGCCCGCGAAACTCGCGCGGGCCTCCGTGTTCCGGCTCGCCTGGCCCGTCATGGTCGCGAACCTGCTCCAGACCCTGACGACGACCGTCGACCTGATCATGGTGGGCCACCTCGGCGCGGAGTCGGATGCCGCGGTCGCCGCGGTCGGCTTCGGCGCCCAGTTCATCTTCCTCTTCTTCAGCGTCATGATCAGCGTGTCCGCCGGCACGATCGCGCTCGTCGCCCGCGCGATCGGCGCGAACGATCCCGCGCAAGCGGACCACGTGCTCAAGCAGAGCTTGGTCCTCGGCGCCCTCCTCTCGCTCCCACTCACGCTCTTCGGGCTCCTCGCCGCGGAACCGATGCTCACGGTGTTCGGCGCGGCACCCGATGTCGTGGCCCTCAGCAGCGCCTACATCCGCATCATTTCGCTCGTCGTCTTCTTCCAATTCATCTCCTTCCTGGGGAGTGCGGCCCTCCGCGGGGCCGGCGACACGGTGACTCCGCTCTGGATCGGCGTCCTCGTGAACGTCGTCAACTTCGGGATCAATGTGAACCTCATCTACGGCAACGCGGTCGTCCCGCACCTCGGGGTGCCGGGCGCCGCGATCGGGACGTCGATCTCGTACGTCGTCGGCGCCTTCGTCCTCATCGCCATCCTTCTCCGCGGCAAGGGCCGACTCCGGCTCCACCTCTCCGGAGACTGGGTCCACATGGAGACCGTGCGGCGCATCTTCCGAATCGGCTGGCCCGCGGCGCTCGAACAGATCTTCCTCCAGGTCGCATTCACCCTGTGGGTCGTGATGGTCGTCGTCTTCGGGACGGACATTCTCGCGGCGCACCAGATCGGCCTTCGGATCCAAAGCTTCGCCTTCATGCCCGGCTTCGGCTTCGCGATCGCGGCGACGGCGCTCGTGGGCCAGAACCTGGGGGCGAACAATCCGGACCACGCGGAGAAGAGCGGCTGGTTCGCGATCGACGGCGCGCTCCGGGGGGCCGGGGACACGCGATTCCCCCTCATGACATCCCTGAGCGGCATGTACTTCGTCCGCCTCCCGCTGGGCGTCCTGTTCGCGTTCGTCTTCGGATGGGGAATCATCGGAGTTTGGATTCCCCTCGTGATCGAATACTACTACCGCAGCGCGGTGATCACGACCCATTTCCGCCGGGGGAAGTGGAAGGCCCTCCGGGTCTGAGCCCCGCAAGGTTTTAAACGGACGGGACCCTAGAGCGCCGCGGGTCGGTCCCATCCCGAAGGATGTCCAAGGAGAACGGGTCGCGAATTCGTTCCCGCTGAACAAGGTCGGCGTGACGGGCGTCCTGAAGCCCGTCCAGGTGCGCCGTCCGAATCGGGCCGTCACCCTGACGACCAGCCTGGACGTGTTCGTCGACTTGCCGCCGGATCAGAAGGGCTCCCACCTCTCCCGCAATCTGGAGGCGATCAACGAGGTCGTCGACGGCTCCGTGCGGGAACCCGTCGGAAGTTTGGAAGAGTTGGTGGAGACGATCGCCCGCTCCCTCCTGAAACGCCACGACTACGCCACCACGTCTGAAGTGTGGGCGACCGCGGATTACTTCCTCGAGCGCACGTCCCCCTGGGGCCGCACCTCCCTCGAGCCGTACCGGCTCGTGGCGCGGGCGAACGCGCGGCGCGGGGAGCGGGACGTGGAACGGTCGATCGGCGTCGAGGTCGTCGGCATGACGGCGTGCCCGTGTGCGATGGAGACGGTGCGGGACGACCTGCTGAAGGAGCACCCGGAAATCGCCCGATGGCCGGACGGGATCCCGATCATCACGCACAACCAGCGAAACCGGACGACGATCATCCTCCAGGAGCCGCCGAACCATGACGTCGAA
The DNA here is from genome assembly GCA_005878325.1 of Methanobacteriota archaeon. Classification (GTDB taxonomy): domain Archaea; phylum Thermoplasmatota; class Thermoplasmata; order RBG-16-68-12; family RBG-16-68-12; genus RBG-16-68-12. The sequence goes on from VBMR01000007.1 coordinate 2,255, forward strand.
GCGGACGAGTTGATCGACCTCGTGGAGGAATCCCTGTCCGCGCCGACCTTCGGATTGCTGAAGCGTCCGGACGAGGGACGGCTCGTCGAGATGGCCCACCGGAACCCGAAGTTCGTCGAGGATGTCGTGCGGGACCTGCTCGAGCGCCTGCTGAAACGGTACCCGAAGATGCCCGATGGAACGTGGGTCCGCGTCAAGTCCGAGGCCGAGGAGTCGATCCACAAGCACAACGCCTTCGCGGAGCGGTCCACTACGTTCGGCGAACTCCGCGCGATGTAGGCCACCGGCGCCCGCGGACCCGCAGTCCCACTGGCGTCAACATGTTTACGAGATGATGGGAGCCAGCCATCCCCCGGGCCTGGGCGCCGAACTCCTTCAACATGTTTACGGCGGTCTTATTCTGCACTGCCATCGGCGCGATCGAGCCTTCCACTTTCGTCCACCCCTCCGAAAAGTAATTATATTATAGCTACATAAAGAGGCTCATGGAACCGTCTTCGTTGGTCCTCTTGTCGTACGATGTGTCTGCCACCCACCGCTCCGCCGCCTCGCGCGTCGCCCATCTCATCTTCGGTCGGAAGGATGCACCGGAGGAGGGGCCCGTCCCATACATTCGACGGGCAGGAGTCGTTTGGATCGGACAATCTGTGTTCCTCCTGCCGAACGTCGTCGCGGCGGAACTCGCGGAGAAGCTCCAGGGCCTGGGCGCCGTGGTGACGATGGCCCATGTCTCCATCGCGGCCCCGGAAGTCGAGGCCTTGCGGCGACGGACCCGCACCCGCCAGGCCTCGTAAACATGTTTACCGGGAGAAATCCCCACGAGCCCCCTCACGCCGGCGGAGTCGGAACGCTTAAGGGAGGCATGGCGCTCGTACCTCCGTGATGTCGGACGACGACTGTTCACGCTCCGAACGGTACTTTCCGACTTTGAAAGACGTTATGCGGGAGTTCCTGACGCCCTCCGACTGGCTCGCGATCTTCGGGCCGAAATCGAGACCGCCTTCAACGACCTCGAACAAATGACTGGCGAGTTCGCTGACGAACTCGAACGTCTCATTCCAGAGGAACGATGACGGCAGTGGATCTTGCGTACCTGGCAAACATGTTTACGGACGAATCAGCGCCCCTCCCGGCGGCCAAAGTCTGATGCCTCGGCCCCGCGTTCGGTATGCCATGGCCGTCGCCGTCCTGTGTCACGTCTGCCATCGACCTACGCTCCTGAGCTGCCGCAACTGCGGGCGGCCCGCATGCGACGAGCACCTTGCGGGCGGTGTGTGCGTCGAATGTCGCGAGGGCCGCCGGTCCCGGCGCGGCGTGCGGGCGTAGCTCGGATCAGAGGAGGCGCTTCGCGTCTTCCTTCTCGAGGCCCAGAGCCTTGAGCGCGTACGTGAGGGCCTTCTGGCGGATCATGTCCCGCGTCTTGTCGTCGAGAAATTGCTCCATGATGACGGGCGCCTTCCGCGCGTACTGGATCGCGAACTCGGACCAGTAGAAAGGCGCGTTGTCGTCGTCCAGCTTCGCCGCCGCGTTGTACTGTTCCTCCGCCTCGTTGAAGCGGCCCAGGTCGACGCAGAAGGAGGCGAGGGCGTCCCGAAACTGCGGATTTTCCCCATCCAACTCGATCGCCTTCTTGTAGAGGCCGAGAATCTCCTCCGGCTCCACCTTCGGCACGCCCAAGGCGGACTCCGCCTTCCCGAAGAACGCGACCGCGCTGTTCGGATCCGCCTTTGTCGCCTTGTCGAACGCCTTGTATGCGGCGTCGTAGTCCAGTTGGCCGAGGGCCTGCTCGCCCGCGGAGATGTCGGCTTCGGCGGCGGAGGTCATGGAAACCTCGCGGCGCAGATTCTGCAGGAGAGGATAAAGATTCCCGTCGCATTCTCAATCCAGAGGTCCGCGACGGTCACAGGATCGCCCGATGGTCCCGGAGCCAGTCGAGGTCGCTCAGGTACAGGTGCCGGATGTCCGGGATCCCCTCGATCGCCATGACCAATCGCTCCAGACCGAGGCCCCACGCGAGGACCGGGGCCTTCAGGCCCATCGGCTCCGTCACCTCCGGGCGGAAGATGCCGCTCCCGCCGAGCTCCATCCACTTCCCATCCGGCGTGAGGACCTCGGGCTCCATGCTCGGCTCCGTGTACGGAAAATATCCGGGACGGAACTTCGCGCGCGTGAATCCGAGCCGACGATAGAACTCCTCGATGATCCCGATGAGCTGCGCCAGGTTGGATCCTTCCTCCATCACCACGCCCTCGATCTGGTGGAACTGCGGCAGCGACTTCCAGCTGATCGCGTCCGGCCGGAACACGGGCCCGATGATGAACGCCTTCTGTGGCGGCTGCGGATGCTCCATGAGCCACCGCAAGGTGATCGGGGTCGTGTGGGACCGCAGGACGGCCCGCTCCGCCTCCTTGGGATTCCAACGGTACCGCCATCCCGTGCTCCCGGTCCCGCCGCCCGTCTCGTGCGCGTCCGCGACCCGACGGAGGATCCCGTCATCCGGGAGCGGGACCGTCGACGGCTTCGCGAGGTAGAAGGTGTCGAGCTGATCCCGTGCGGGATGGTCCTGCGGCTGGAACAGCGCGTCGAAGTTCCAGAAGGCGGACTGGACGAAGTCGCCGGCGATCTCCGTGAATCCCATGCTCAGGAAGATCCGCCGGATCTTCTCGATGTACGCCGCGAGGACGTGCCGCTTCCCCGGGCGGATCAGGGGCGCGAACGCCCGGGTGTCGTATCGACGGAAGTCGACCTTCCGCCACTGTCCCGACTGCAAGAGGTCCGTCGTCGGCTGCGCGACCTCCTCCTTCGTCAGGGTCACGCCAGCAGCGAGCACCCTCTCTCCGGCAGCCGTCAGCGCGATCTCCCTCCGGACGGACTCGCGTTCCTTCACCAGCTCCCTCCGCGACTTGAGGTCCCGCAGGAGGCGCGGATCGATGCCGTCCTCGGGCACTTCCTCCTTCGCGAGCCGGGCGAGGAGCAATTCATCGGCTCCCTTCGTCTCCGCGGCGGCCTTCCCCGCGGACGTCAGCGTGACGACGGCCCCGCCGGGACCCTTCGAGACCTCGGCCCAGCCCTTCCGTCGGAGCCAACCGAGGGCGACCGCTAGATCGCTCTCGTTGAACTTGCAGGCGGCCTGGAGCTTCGGCACGGGGATCGTTCCGTCCGCCTTCATTGCCGCCTTCAGGGCCTTCCGTTCCGGCAGATCTCGTCTCGCCACCTCGGGCCTCGCAATCCGGTACGAGCGGACGACGCGTTCCTTCATCGTCACGAGGCCCTTCGCCTGCAGCCATGACGCGGCGTTCATCACCTCGACGAGGGCGCGGAACTTCCCCGCGGCGCGGATCTCCTCGGGCGACCCCTTCTTCAACGTGGCCAAGGTGAGCAGGACCTTCTTCTCCAGGTAGCTCAGCTCCGCCGACGTCGGCATCTCGCGGCGCATGGGACCCTCTCGTTATATGCCTTTTTCGCGCGGTCGGGACGGGGCCCTGCTCCCGAGACCGCCCGGATTCTCAGGGATGAGAACTACGGCACCGGCCTATATATGACAAAACGGAACATCGCACGCTCCAGTGAACCAGCCGACGCCCTCGAACGTTGAGCGAAAGCCCGGATGCAGGAGAGCGGATTGGAAGCGCGATTCCCCGCGAACGCGTCGTTCCTGCTCAGCGGCCCGCCCGGTGTTGGGAAGTTCGAGTACCTGCTCGCCCGCATCCGCGAGGACCTCCGCCTCGGCGAACGTGTCGTCTTCGTCAGCCTGGAGCTCCATCCCAACGAGGTCCGCGCGCGGGCGAAGGCCCTCCGGCTCGACCTCGACCCGCACGAAGGGAAGTCCTTCGTCTTCGTCGACTGCTACAGCGCCACTTCTTCGGAGCGGTCGGAGCCGCCTACGGGGAAGAAGACCTTCCTCGTCTCGAGCTTCAGCAACCTCGAGGGGATCGGCATGGCGATGAGCAAGGCCGCCCAGGAGCTCGGCACTCCCGTCCGGATTTACTTCTACACGATCTCCACGCTGTTCCTCCACAATTCGACCCAGGCGATCGCGAAGTTCTTCCAGATCGTCACGTCCCGAGCAAAGACGAGCCTCGGTTCGATCCTCTACGCGGTCCACGAGGGCGTGCACGAATCCCTGACGATGAACCTGCTGCGGTCCCTCGTCGACGGCGTCGTCGAGATGCGCTTCACGGACACGATGACGCGAGAGATCCGGATCCATCACATGCGGGGATATCGCGTGGACGCCACGTGGCGACCGTTCGTCCAGCTTCCTGAGGCGGTGGTCGCCCTGTGATGCATGTTCCCCCGCAGGCCGCGGACGCGCGTGCCAAGACCGGCATCCCGGTCCTCGACGAACGCCTCCGGGGCGGGTTCCCCCGGCCGTCCACGCTGCTCCTGTTCAGCGACAAGCCGACGGAGAAGCGCCTGTTCGGAGAGAACTTCGCGGTCCAAGGGGTGAAGGCCGGTGACACGTCCCTCTATGTCGACTTCTTCCGCGCTCCGCAACTCGCCCGCGGCGAACTAAAGCGCTTCGGCACGATCGATCCGTCGAAGCTCGTATTCGTCGACGCGACGTCGTCCCAGCTCCTCCTGCCCAGCCAGGAGAAATACCGGATCTCGGACATCGGGAGCTTGACGAACATCCGGGAGGCGATCGTCTCCGCGATCGAAGCGACGGCGCCCTCGCGGATCATCGTGGACTCGATGGAGTTCCTGATGGACCGCTTCGACAAGGATGACGTCCTGCGGCTGTGGCACGAGCTGATCGAGGCGGCCCGCGCGAACCGGGCCGTCATCTGCTTCCTCTTCATCAACTGGACCCTCCTCGAGGAAGACCTCGCCCAGATCCGTTCGATGTCCGATTTCGTGGTCGAGTTCCAGTCCTCCGTCCGCGGCGGGATCGTCCGCAACTCGATGCGCATCTCGGAAATGGCCGAGAACGGAATCCGGACGAACTGGATCCCGTATGCGTTCAAGGACCTGATCGGTCTCACGGTCTACTTCCCGCGGATTCTCGTCACGGGCCCCTTCAACGCGGGCAAGTCGACCGTCGTGAGGGCCCTCGCGGAAAAGGCGATCTCGATCGACCGGATGGGCACGACGGTCGCTTTCGACTACGGAAACGTGAACATCACCGGAATCGAGGCGGAAATCTTCGGGACCCCGGGGCAGGAACGTTTCGAGTTCATCTTCAAGATCTTCGCGCGGGAGGTGAGCGGCGTCCTCCTCGTGATCGACGCGACGCGGCCCGAGGAATTGCCGCGGGCCAAGCAGATGCTCGACCTCGTCGGGCCTCGGATCCCGTATGTCGTACTGGCGAACAAGAGCGACCTCGTGGGCGCCCTCTCGACCGAGGACATCGCGCACCGCATGGGCCTCCCGTCGGACGTGCCCGTGATCCCGACCGTGGCCACGGAATCGAAGGGGGTGCGGGACGCCCTCCTCCTCCTCGCCGAGATGATCATCGGGGTGCGCTAGATGCCGTCCGATCTGATGGCGCGCATCCAGAGCGTCCTCGGGGAGATCCGCCGGTTGCCCGACGTCCTGGGGGCCGAGATTGCGCGCCGCGATGGCATCCCGATTGCCCACGCCCTTCCCAAGACGATGGATCCGAAGAAGATCGCCGCGATGTCCTCCGCGATCGTCCGGACCTCGGAGATGGCGGCGGTCGAGATGGGCATGGGCGGCTACACCCAGTCGATCGTCGACTCGCGTACGGGGAAGCTGATGGCCGCCGGGGCGGGGCAGGAAGCGATCCTCGTCCTCATGCTCCGGAACGAAGCGAACATGGGCCTCATCCTGCTCAGCGTCGACAAGGCGGTCCAGTCGATCGCGGGCATCCTCGATACCGCGGAGGTCATCGCGTGACCGACGTCTGGCAGCGACTCGAGGAGACGATCGAGCGGCTCTCCCATGTGACGGACATCAAGTCCGCCGCCGTCGTGCGGCGGGACGGCCTCGTGGTGACGCACACGCTGCCGGAGGGAGTGGACCCGCGAATCGTCGCGGCGATGACCGCGGCCATCGTCGGGACTTCCGAGATGGCGACGGTGCAGCTCGGGCAGGGTCGGTTCGTCCGGGCGATCGTCGAGTCGGACCAGGGGAAGCTCCTCAGCTTTGGCGCGGGAGAGGAGGCCCTGCTCGTCGCCCTCGTGTACGACGACGCAAACCTCGGGCTCGTGCTCATGGCGATGGAACGGGCGGCGAAGCAGGTGGAGCAAATCCTCCAGGAAGGAGGGACCGCATGACGACCCACCGGGAGGGGTCCGATGCCCGCGACTGAGGACGGGTTGCGGCGGCTCCTCAATTTCTTCCTGTACGGGATGATCCGCTGCGCGGAGTCGTTGGGAAACCCGACCCTCGTCCTGCGAAAGGTCGTCGAGGAAGGACTTCGCAATTTCCTCGCCTCGGGACTGCCGATGTTCGAGGCTTCCGACGATGCCCGGGCCACCTGCGAGGCGTTCACAAAGGCAGCGGATGCCTCGGGTTTGATCGACGGGAGCGACACCGTGTTCCGGGGCGACAGCAATGTGGTGTCCGTGGAGATTGGCGACGCTTGCCCCTATCGGCGGATGTGCACGGCGCGCCATGATGAGGGCCGACCCGTCCATTGCATCCGGTCCTTCATGCTCGCCGAGATGCTCCGAATCCGTCTCGACGCGGTCTACGATTGGAGACTGAATCGGTTCGGCCGACCGTGCCAGATGACGCTCACCCGATCTCGACTGGAGAAGCCCTGATGGAAATGAAGAAAGTCTCCACGTGCATCGACGGATTGGACGAAGTCCTCGGAGGCGGGTTCCCCGCGGGCCACGTGGTCCTCCTCTCCGGCCTCCCGGGGACGATGAAGTCGAGCCTGAGCTACGCGATCCTCCAGCGGAATGCGAAGGAGCGTGGCGCGAAGTGCCTCTACGTGTCGCTCGAGCAGACGCGGAAGAGCCTGGAGGACCAGATGGCCGCCATGGGCTTCGATGTGGAAGGGGTCCGCGGCGATGTCCACATCCTCGACGTTGGGACGATCCAAAAGGAGGTCGGCCGGAGCGCGACGAAGCCGTGGATGGAGTTCCTCCGCCGGACGCTGACGACCCGGAGGGACATCGACGGGGTGGACCTGGTCGTCCTCGATTCCCTCGAGGCCCTCGAGGTCCTCGCGAAGTTCACGGACCGCCGGACGGAGCTGTTCCAGTTCTTCGAGTGGCTGCGGGACCTCGGCGCGACGACCATCGTCCTCGGCGAGGCCGCGTCCGAGGCACCGTTCCTCGGCCTCGAGGCGCCCCTCCCCCGGCGGGACGAGACGTTCCTCGCGGACGGAATCCTCGAGCTGAAGATGCACCCCATCTCCGACGTCGAGATTCAGCGGAGACTCCGGGTCACGAAGATGCGCGGGTCGCACCACAAGACCGGCTTCCAAGCGCTCGTGTTCGAGGACGGACGATTCCAGGTGATGCCGGTCATCAGTCCCTAGGGAAACCATGCCGAGCAAGCTCGTGTGCCGCTATTGTGGGGCCTCGAATCCGCCCGAGGCGACCCATTGCGTCGAATGCGGCCGAACCCTCAAGGCCTCCTCCGAGGCGAACCCCGATGGACTGAACGTCCTGCTCCAGCGGATCATGGGAGGTGAGGTGTATACCGCGGTCGTCGCAGGCGCGGGCAAGCGAACGAACCCGAGCGCAAGGGCCCTCGCCCGCACCGTAACCGATCCGGAGACGGATCCGACCGCCGGGGCGGAAACCGGAGTCGAGGATCACTCCGACGTCATCGCCGCGGCCCTCGACCGGATCCGCACGAAGGCGGCCGAACAGGGCCAACGATTCAAGCCCTACGTCCGCACGGCAACGCGAGGCGCCGTCACCGCGAGGGGCCGGGAGGAATTCTCCCTGCAATTGGACGTGGGGGTCGCCCTGTTGCGCGACCGGCGGTTCGAGGAAGCGATCGAGCCCCTCCTGAAGGCGATCGCCCGCGACGATGAGGATCGCCGTCCCTGGATCTTGCTCGGGGAGGCCTATCTCCGGATCGAGCGTCCCTATAAGGCGGCGGTGGCGTACCTCCGCGCCCTCGAACTGAGTCCGCGAGACGAGCAGGCGTGGATCGGCCTGGGCCGAGTCCTTCGAGCGCTCGATGAGCTTCCCGCCGCGGCCGAAGTCCTGGATCGCGCCGTCCGGGTCCATCCCGAGGGCGCGGACTCCTGGGTCGAACGCGGGATCATCCTCGAGGGAATGGGGAACCTGCCCGAGGCCCTCCGCTCCATCGAGAGAGCGCTTGAAATCCGGCCCGATCATCGTCTCGGCCAGGCGAAGCACTCGGACATCCAAGCGTCGATTCACAGGCAAGGCTCTTCAGATCCGGATCCGCCCGCCGCGGAAGTCGAGGCGAATCCGCCTCCGATCGGAGATGGGATGGACGATGTAGCCTCCGACTTCCTCGAGGAGATGGAGGAATCTCTGGCAATCGAGCAGGCGGTCACGCCGTCTCGAGAGCTCGGCCGGGACGAGAACTCGGTCACCCTCGGACCGCAGGCCCGGGTGGAACGGCTCGAGAGGGTCCGGACGTTCGTCGAGGGGTTGGACGAGACCCTCGAGGGGGGGATCCCGTGGGGCCACCTCGTCCTCATCGAGGGGGCGCCGGGCACGATGAAGTCATCGCTCGCCTTCTCGATCCTGCTCCACAACGCGACCTACGAGGGCCTCAGTTGCCTGTACCTCAGCCTGGAGGAGCGCGCCTCGAGCCTCCTGAAGCAGATGGGCTCCCTGGGCCTACGGCTCAAGGTCCCGAAAGGCTCCCTCGTCGTGCTGGACCCGCGGACCGCTTCGGACCTCCTCGGAGAGAAGGGGGACTGGGTCGACGCGTTGCGGTCCGAACGGCCGGACTGGCTCATCGCGGGGCATGTGCTGCAGGGCCGATGGGACGAGGACTTCCTCGCGGACGGCGTGATCCACCTCCGGATCCACATGATCTCGGATCTGGACGCGCAGCGCCGGTTGCGCGTCGTCAAGATGCGGGGCACGAAGCACGAGACCGGTTACCTGGCGATGGTCCTCGACGACGGTCGGTTCCGCGTCACGCGGGCCATGAGTCCTTGAGGGAACGATGTCACGCGGCCTCGTGAAGACCCACATCCGCGGCTTCGACGACGACGTGCTCCGCGGCGGGATCCCCCAGGGCCACGTCGTCCTGATCCGAGGCGCAAGCGGGACGATGAAGTCCTCCCTCGCCTACTACGTCCTGTATCACAACGCCCTCGAGGGGGTCCCCGGCCTCTATGTCACCTTGGAGCAGAACGCGGGAGGCCTGCTCGAGCACGTCGCGTCCCTCGGGCTGAAGGCGACCGCGGTCTCCGACGCCCTCCCGATCCTCGACCTGAGCCGCGGACGGGATCACCTGGAGGAAATGGTCGCGAAGATCGGCTCGATGACGGATGCGACCGCGACCCGCGACGAAGCTCTCATGGCGGTCCTGAAGGCGAAGGTCCTCGAGCTCCGTCGAAGGCGCAACTTCCAGCTCCTCGCGATCGATTCGTGGGACGCCCTCGAGCTGATCCTCGAGTTCCGGGACCGGCGCGCGGAGACCTTCGGATTCTTCGAATGGCTGCGGGACCTCGGGGTCACGAGCTTCCTGATCTCGGAGGAACCGGGCCTCGACATCGCTCCGACCGCCCTGGAGGAGGAGTTCCTCTCCGACGGGATCGTGCACTTGCGCCTGGAGCCGGTCACGGACACGGCGTTCCAACGGCGGGTGCAGTGCGTGAAGATGCGGAGCGTGAACCAGGACAGCGACGACCGCACCCTCCTCTTCGAGAACGGGCGGTTCGAGGTCGCGCGGGCGATCGGGTGAGGGGATGGACGAGCGACTCCGGACCTTTGCGATCCGCTCCGGGTTCCTGTTCGTCATCTCGCTCGTGCTGGTCGCGGGATTCTGGTACCACCGCGAGTTCTACCAAATCGGATTCACGAACCTCCTGCTGATCGGCGGCCTCGTCACCTTCCTCGTGATCTGGGCCGCCCGCCTCGCGATGACCGGCGAACTGCCGCGGGGTCGGCCGAGCGGGGAACTCGCCCTCTCCGTCGACGAGGCGGACCGCCTCCTGAAGCGGATCGCCCACCTCGTCGTCCGGCCCTCGGAAAGCCTCGTCGTCCCTCCCGTGGGCGGCGTGGTCCGGGCGACCTACGAGACGGGGCCCGAGGTCACCCGCCTCGTCATCGAGGACGCACGCCGTGCGTTCCTCTCCGAGGTCACGGACGAGGACGCCCGCGGCGCGGGCTTCCGTTCTGCGGCGGACCTCCTGGACGCGGGGCGGACCCGATGGCGGTGGCGCCCCTCGGACGTCGTCACCCTCCTCCGCGTCCGACCGACGGAGGGATCCCGCTGAACCCGCTCTCCCTGATCGTCCTCCTCGGGAGCGCCGGAGACGCCTGGATCCTCGCCCTCGTCGCGATCCGCGGCCGGCGGCGGTGGCTGCAAGCGACCTTCGCCGCGTGCACCCTTGCCTTCCTCATCAACGGCGCGGCCTTCGTCGGCACGACGGAGGGGCTGTGGTCCCAGACTCCAGAGGACGTCCTTCTCGGCATCCTGCTCCTCTCCCACGCCCTGACCGCGATCCTGGTCCTCGGCCTGATCCACGGAGAGGCGCTCCCGCGGAAACGCGCCGCGGCCTTCCTCCTCCTCGTCCCGGTGCCGGTCCTCACGTTCCTCGCGCCCTCCCAGGGCTGGACGGCCGCGACCGCCTTCGACGAAACCGTCCTCGGAGGGTTCCTCGTCCTCTGCTTCGGAATCGCCCTCGCCGAGGCGATCTACGCCCGCTCCGCCAGCCCGATGTTCGCGCCGCATGCCTTCTGGATCGCGGTCGGAATGGTCGCCCTGATCATCGGCGGTCCCGTGTATACGTACGAACTGCTGATCCTGGGCCTGGCTCCCTTGGCCGGAGCGAACGTCGCGGTCCCGGTCGGTCTCGCATGCTTCGCGCGGGTCGCCCTCCAGACCCGTCCGTTCCCTGTCCGCCCGAAGGTCGCCCGCGGTCGGACGACGGCCGGGACGGTTCGATCCGCGGACGCGATCCTGTTCGACGAGGCCCGACCGAAGTACGCGCTCCGCGTCGCCCACGAGGAGGCCCAGGCGAATCGGCCGACCCTGATCGTCAAGCGAAGGCCCCCTCCCATCACGATGAGCGGAGCGTCGTTCGCCGCAATCGAAGGAGGCCGGCATGCGGCGGAGCGGACGCTGACAACGGCCTCCGATTTCCTCACGACGGCGCCCGGTGGTTTGGTCGTCCTCGAAGACCTCGCGGACCTATCCGCCCTCTCCGGATGGCGGTCCGTGCGGGAGGCCCTCGTCCGCCTGCGCCACCTGGCCCGCGGCACGGCGTCGACGGCGATCGTGTGCCCCTCCCGACTCACGGAGTCCGAACGGAAGAGCTTGGCGGACCTCGCCTTCGCGACGTGGACGCTCCCGGATCCCGCGACGGAAATCGTCGCGATCCTCGGACAGTCGTTCGGCTCGGGAGCCGGCCGACTCGTCGACTCGTTTTGCCGAGGGCACGGCCTGCGCCGGGACGAACTCACGACGGACCATGTGCCCGCGCTCCTCGCCTTCCTGTCCCGGGCCCTCGGCGATCTCACCGGCGTCGTGAGCGATGCGGCCGCCCACGGCCTCCGGGTGCAGTTCGAGGCGGCCGGGAGCGTCCTGCGGTCGTTCGCCTCACAGCGGGCCGAGGAGGTCGCCCGCGGCAAGTGGCCGTCCCGGAAGGCCATCCAAGAGGAGACCGACCTGTTGGTGACCGCGAAAGAGTACTGGAAAGGCCGGGAGATGGAGGAGCTGTTCGCGGCTGCCGATGCGGTCCTGGAGCGCGAGCCGCTGTACGAACGCGCCCGGGTCGTCTTCGTCGAGCAGCTCGG
>VBMR01000215.1 GCA_005878325.1 Methanobacteriota archaeon
GATCGCGGGGATGTGGCCGGACCCGGCGCAAAACCAGGCGAACATCAAATGGGTCCGGGACTACTACGCGGCACTCGCGCCGTATTCCGAGAAGGGCGGCTACACGAACTTTGCCGCCGCGGACGACGCCGACCGGGTCGGAGCGAACTATGGCAAGGGCTACGAGCGCCTCCGGAAGATCAAGGCGAAGTACGATCCGGGTAACCTCCTGCGTCACAACCAGAACATCGCGCCGGCCGCCTAGTCACGGAGAGCGGGGCGCAACGCGGTTGAGGTAGATCCCCGCGAGCACGCACGCGCCCCCGAGGGCCAGCGTGATCGTGATGTGCTCCCCGAGGAGGAGGATGCCCATCGTGGAGGCGAGGACGGGCACGAGCAGCTGCACGATGCCTCCCTGAGACGCCGTGATTCGTCGAAGGGTCATGTGCCACAGGATGTAGCTGAGCGCGGTGCTAATCATCCCCATGAAAAGGGCGAGACCGAGCCCGTTCCACGTGAGCTGAATCGAGAGAGCATCGGGCTTCAGGACATTGAGGATCGGGGCGAAGGCAAAGGACACGACGCCGACGACGAGGAACGTGGAGACGGTGTATGCGCGCGCATCGCCCGCACCCCGTCCGTGCGCGGAGTACAGGCCCCACGAAGCGCCCGTCGCGGCCATCAAGAGGACGCCCGGGAGGGACACGTCCCGGATCCCGCCGAAGGTGATCACGACCACTCCAAGGACCGCGAGGCCTTGGCCGGCGACGGACCGGAGGGTGGGCTGATCGCCGTCATGCAGGACCCCGAACAGGGCCATCGTCAGGATGACGAAGGCATAAAACACGAGGGTTCCCGCAGCGGCGGGGATAAACACATAGCCGAACGAAATAGAGAAGGCGTAGGCACCGAGGAGAAATCCTCCGACCAAATCGGGAAGACCGCGAAGGGAATGCGGCGCGAAGCCGGGAATTGCGGTCCGCAGAAGGAGGAGCATGGCGAGGCCGCTCGCGAACCGGACGGTCGTGAGCAGATAGGGCGACGCGAGTCCGCCGACGATGATGTATCGGGTCATCACGCTGTTTCCCGCGAAGGCCAGCATGATCGATCCGACAGCGAGGGCGAGCCCCCAACGCAATGCCGTGTTGTGACGACCTCCCGTGTCGCATCCGGAATGGATGAATCGGTTAAAGGCTCGCAGCCGCGACCGAGATCTCTACCAAGTAAACCCCCAGGGCAAGAATACGCTCTAACGATGTGACGAGGACGTCTCCGCTCCATTCAGGGTTTCTGGCACAACTTGCGAGGTTTGAAGGGCGTGATGTCGGTTCATGATAGCTGAGTCCGGGGTATCAGACATGCTCGGTGTCCTCGCGTATCCTACGTTCTGGGTATGGGATGGTGCCAGGAAAGAGTTGCTTGGGGTCCGGTTCCGAAGGAGCCCTCTGCAGTGCATGAATGTCACCCTGGGAGGTTCGAATGTCTACGTCTTCGAGGATGGCTATTTTGCAGTAGATTCGTCTGATCGATTGAGCGTCTCATGGGCAACGTAATCAACATGTACGAAGAATCACGAAAGGAGTTGGAAAGCAACGGGTACTTCACGGTCGGGAGCAGCGAGCTCGTGGTAGTCTTGGAGTTTGCCGAGGCGTTGCTCGGTGCGACCAAACCTGGTTCCGTCTACCGGTTGCTCGAAGTTAGTAACATGCTCGCCTCCGGACAATGGACGGGCTCGTTCCTCCTTGGCTGGATCACAGTTGAAGAAGCGATTGACGCAGAGTTGATTATCCATTATCGACAGCAAGGGATGCCGCCAGGCGAGGCAGACGCGGCGGTCAGCCGGTTAAAAGAGTGGGAGGTAGTATCGCAGCTCAAAGCTCGGAGTCCCATCTCTCTGAACCCGCCTGATCCGACACCGTTCGACTTACTGCTGCTGGAGGAATTCGACAAGCTCCGAGTCCTGCGAAATGCCATCGTCCACGAGGGAGTTCCGGCGACCGAGGCTTATGCGAAAAGGATGAAAGAGGCATCAACAAGGGCCATGTGGAGGCTCATGCGGCACCGAAACCTCAATTACGGCACCTTCCTCAGCAAGATCGGTCCCCTTCAAGAGGCATCAAGACGACGCCTGGACCCCCCTTAGATTAGGATCCTCGACCCGAAATCGCCTGTCGCGGAGAGTTCTTATTAACGGCGCCTCGATTGCGGCCCTCGAAGCCGCGAATGGCGACCGCGCATCAAGGAGGAATGGGCCGAGCCACGTGCCCCTGGCGGTGTGGGGAACGACGGCGTCAGAACAGAATCCCGAACAGAAGGGGCCATCTATTGCGGGACGGGCGCCACTTGGTATAGGTCCTACCGATAATGCGGAAATTGGCACCGGGGTCTATGGGTGAAGCGCCCAGGGCGGTGTGTGCTCGACCCCAAGGTAGTCGTCGACGAAGTTCAGATTCGGATCTTGGTCGTCGTCGCAAAGTTCGATCGGCTGAACCGCAACCTGTACGAGTTCCTCGCGACCATTCGGCCGATTCTTCCCTCAGATGACGGCGCGTTCGCGGAGCTCGAATCGGTGCTTCAATGGTCCAAGCCAGGGACTACTTGATCACCTGCTTTCGCCTGAGCCTACGAAGGCCGAACACGACACTGACCACGACCAAAACCAAAATTCCGGCGAGCATTGCGTATCCGACCACGGCAGGGAGGCCGAGGAATGTCGAGGCAGGCGGCGACGCTGAAACGACTGTGAACGACATCACGCTCACGGTGCCGTTGCCATAGTCCGTCAAGTAGACGTACCCGTTCCCGCTGTTATACGCCGCACCAACGGGATCGTCCCCGTCGGGGACCGTCCCGAGGACTGTCGTGCCGGACATGACACTGACGTTGTACGGGCCGGCGTGTGTGACAAAGATGTAGCCGTTTGTGCTATCGTACCCAATGCCAATGGGATTGTTTTCAACCGGAACCGTCGCGACGATTGTCGTGCCGGAGATGACACTGACATTGTTCGAGTACTCGTTCGCCACGTAGATGTACCCCCGCACGCTGTCGTACCCGATGCCCGAAGAACCGTTCCCGACCCGAACAGTCCCAATGACTGTCAAGCCAGAGATAACAGTAACACTTCCTGAACAGCTGAGCGGGCAATTCGAGCCGTAGTTCGTCACATATACGTACCCGTTGCCGTTGTTATACCCCACGCCCCAAGGGCTCCTACCAACCGGAACCGTCCCGATGACCGTCGTGTTGGAAATCACACTTACGGTGTCAGAGTCTCTATTTGTCACATACACGTATCCGTTGCTGCTGTCGTACCCAACGCCAAAGGGAGTCCTCCCGACCGGAACCTCAGCTGCGACTGACGTGCCAGAGATTACGCTCACGTTGTCGCCCCTGTGTGTGACATACACGTACCCGTTGTCGCCATCATAGGCGACGCCAAAGGGACCTCCACCGATTATTGGAATCGTCGCTACGACCGCGATGCCGGAAATCACGCTGACGTTGTCTGTGCCGGCGTTCGCGACGTATACGTAACCGTTCCCGCTATCATACGCCACTCCAAAAGGACCTCCGCCGACCCGAATCGTCGCTACCAGGGTACTTACCACTAGGCCCGATGTCGCGCGGTACGACACGGGACCTCGGGGCAGTGCGCCTCCGACCGCCCTACTCATGTGCGGGAGCCCGAAGGAAATCGGCACGACCGCCGGGGCAGCGCTGACGAGCACGATTAGCGTGACAGCGGCGAATGCCTGCAGGGCTCTCATTCGCGACCCTTCCCTCTCTGAACGCGTCGGAGAGAGACAGTTGTGATGATGGATTCATTCAACGATAAGAGTATCCTCGCCACGGAGCAGCATCGCTTCTTCCGAAAGGGTGTGGAAGTCGGCGAACGAATCTTTCCTTCTCCCCAGCTATTCACCGACCTCGCGTCACAATCGATTCGTTCGCCCTCGAGTCGATGAAATCCCTCGAGGCGTTGCTCGGTCGAATGGGATCCCTTTCGAACCACCTGATGAGGGGAAAGTGCCCGCCCAAGGGGGCGGGCATGAAGGGACAAACAAAGACAGCCGTGCGCATGATGGACACGAAGGCTTTCGGGTGTACCAATAACCCCCAAAGTGTACCGACGCTATGGGTGGAGCGCCCAGGGCAGGATTTGAACCTGCGAGGGGTAACCCAGCGGTTTTCGAGACCGCCGC
>VBMR01000008.1 GCA_005878325.1 Methanobacteriota archaeon
GTCCAGACAACATGGCCTGACGCGAAGATCGTCGAGTTTCTCCTCTTGGCCGACGCAATTCGCGACGCGGGCGCCCAACGTCTCACGGCAATAGTCCCCTACTATGGTTACGGTCGGCAAGACAAGCGTTTCCTTGACGGCGAACCCGTGTCGGCGAAGACGATCGCGAAGCACATCGCCGTCGACTGCGACGAACTCCTGACGATGGCGATCCCCGCCGACCCGGACATCCTGCGGACGTTCCCGATCCCCGCGCGTGAGGTTAGCGGCATGCCCGCCCTGGGCCGCTACTTCAAGTCGGTGAAGGTCGACGCGCTCCTCGCGCCGGACGAGGGAGCGATTCGCCAGGCGAAGGAGGCCTCGGCGGTGGCGGATGTCACATTCGACTTCCTCGTGAAAGAGCGGATCGACTCGTACACGGTGAAGATTGAGCCGAAAGCCCTCGCCGTCAAGGGTAAGTCCATCGCGATCGTGGACGACGTCATCTCGACCGGCGGCACGATTGCCACGGCCGCCAAGGAGCTCCGGAAGCAGGGCGCACGTCGGGTGATCGCGGCCTGCGTCCACGGCCTCTTCGTCGACAAGGCGGAGGACAACCTGAAGGCCTGCGACGCCGTCATCGCGACGGACACGATCCAGTCGAAGTACACGAAGGTCAGCGTCGCTCCGGAGTTCGCGGCGGCGATCCGAGCCCTCGGCTGACCCGGCCTAGATCCACATGAAGGCCTGCCACGTGACCAGGAGCAGCAGGCCGGCCCAGACGAACAGGCCGAGGTTTTGTATGTCCGTCGTCCGCTTCGACCCCAGGGCCCCCATCACGCTTCCGGAGGAAGCGAGCATGCCGCCCGTGAGGACGAGGAACTGGGCGAAGTGGCGGGCGGTGGACTCCTGGGCGGCCAGCCCCACGAGCGCGCCCAGGTAGATCCCCGCGAGGCCCAGCGCGTTCAGGGCGAACACGTTCCGGTGGCTGAGGTAGTCCTCGATCGGCCGTCGATAGGGCATCGGCCCTCCATAGGCCGGCGGCCGCGGACTCGCCATGTCGGGACCTCCGCCGCGCAAATGCCCGGGACCTATTAAACGATGTCCCGGCTGGAATGCAGGGCGGCTCAGCCGCAAGTGCCTCCGGGCCGCCATCGCAAACCTACTTAGTACGCGGGTCCCTTCGCCGCGGGGAGGCGGTCCCGTGGCCACCGTCGAAGTCCGAGAGTTCAAGGAAGTGAACATGAAGGGCGGGACGGTCGTCGCGGCGTTCCCGAGCGTCGGGCTCGTGAGCACGATCACCGCGACGTACCTCATCTCGACCCTGAAGGTGGATCAGGTCACGGCCCTCGACTCCGCCGACTTCCCGTCCCTCTCGATGGTCTATGCGAAGAAGCCCAAGTTCCCCGCCCGCGTGTACGCCTCCCTGGATCCGAAGCTCGCGATCTTCATCTGCGAGATGCCCCTCCCCATGGCCACGCACCGGCCGGTCGCCCTCGCCCTCTTGCGGTGGGCGAAGGACCACGGATGCCGCCAGGTCGTGCCGCTCGAAGGCCTTCCCGTCGACCCGGACCTTCCGGCGACCGGCGAGACGTCCGTGTGGGGGGTCGGGAGCACGGACGGCGCCCGCGCGGAACTCGACAAGCGGGGGATCCCCCAGCTCGAGACGGGCATGATCGCCGGGGTCACCGGCGTCCTGCTGAACGAGGGCCGCTGGCTCAAGGCCGACGTGATCGCCCTCTTGGCGGAGGCCCGCTTCGGGATGCCGGACGCCCGCGCCGCCGTCTCCCTCGTGCGGACGCTGGACCAGCTCCTCCCGGAGATTCAGATCGAACTGGGGCCGCTGCAGGATCAGGCCAAGTCGCTGGAAGACCACCTGCGGCGGCTGAAGGACCAGGCGAAGTCGATTGTGCCGCCGGAGCCCGTGCCGTCGGAGATGTACCGGTAGCGCGCGACGCACAACGTCATCTGGCACCCCTCGATACACCCACATATCGTGGGATGGAGGACGGCCCGATTCGAGGGCCGCACCCTCCGACGCCCCGGGGAACGCATGGCAACGGATCCGGTCTGCGGCATGTACGTGGATGAGGGCACGCACCTGACGGCCCTCGTCCGCGGGCGACGGTATTATTTCTGCTCCCACACCTGCATGGAGGCCTTCACGGCGCCCGAGAAGGAGATCGGGAGGCTCGTACGACTCACGGCCCTCAGCCTCGGGATCGGCATCCCTCTCTTCATCGTCGGCTTCGGCCAGAGCGTCGGATGGTGGCTCATGGGCGCCGAGGAGCCTGCGAACCTCGTGTTCTTCGTCCTCGCGACTCCGGTGCAGTTCGTCGCCGGTTGGCGCTTCTACCACGGCACCTGGGACGCGATCAAGAACCGGAGCGCGAACATGGACGTCCTGATCGCCCTCGGCACGACTGCCGCTTGGGGCTACAGCGCCGTCGTCACATTTCTCCCGTTCCTCGGAGTGCCCCTCGCGGACAAGGGGACGTACTACGACACCGCCGCCGTGATCATCGGCCTCATCCTCCTGGGGAAGCTTTTCGAAGAGCTCGCACGCGGCAAGGCCGGCGACGCGATTCGGAAGCTGATGGACCTCGCCCCACGGACCGCCCACGTCCTCCGCGACGGTCGCGAGGAGGAGGTCCCCGTGGAGCTCGTGCAGCTCGATGACATCGTGATCGTGAGACCGGGAGAGCGGATCCCCGTCGACGGCACGATCCTCGAGGGCTTCTCCGCGATCGACGAGTCCATGATCACGGGCGAGTCGATCCCGGTCGACAAGCGCGTCGGCGACACGGTCATCGGCGCGACCATGAACAAGATGGGGCTCCTCAAGATTCGGGCGACGCGCGTGGGCGCCGATACCACGTTGAATCAGATCATCAAGCTCGTAGGAGACGCCCAGATCGCGCGGGCCCCGATTCAGCGGCTCGCGGATCGGGTCGCCTCCGTCTTCGTGCCCGCGGTCATCGGGATCGCGGTCCTGACGTTCCTCGTCTGGAAGTTCGCGTTCGGACTGCCGGTCGCGCAGTCCCTGGTCTTCTTCATCGCCGTCCTGATCATCGCCTGTCCGTGCGCCCTCGGGATCGCGACGCCCGCGGCGATCATGGTCGGGACCGGCAAGGGAGCGGAGAACGGCCTCCTGATCAAGGGGGGCGAATACTTGGAGAAGGCCCACAAACTCACGACGGTCGTGTTCGACAAGACGGGCACGCTGACGAAAGGCACTCCCTCCGTGACGGATGTCGTCCCCATTGGTCGGTACAAGGCGGATGAGGTCCTCCGAATCGCCGCGACCGCCGAAAAGGGGTCGGAACACCCCTTGGGCGCGGCGATCGTCCGCCGAGCCTCCGAACGAGACATGCCCGTGGACGAGCCCGAGGGCTTCGAGGCCATCCCGGGCCGAGGGGTCCATGCCGCCGTGTTCGGTCATCCGATCCTCCTGGGGAATCGGGGTCTCATGGCCGACGGCGGCGTCTCGACCGTTGCCGCCGAGGCGGCGCTGGGACGCCTCGAAGCAGAAGGCAAGACCGCGATGCTCCTGGCCGTGGACCACCAGCTCGCGGGCGTCATCGCGGTCGCGGACACCCTGAAGGACCATGCGGTCGAGGCGATTCGCTCCCTAAAGGCGATGGGGATCGAGGTCCTCATGCTGACCGGGGACCACCGGTGGACCGCGGAGGCGATCGCCCGGCAGGCCGGCGTGGATCGCGTCATCGCGGAGGTCCTGCCCGCCCAGAAGGCGGAGAAGATCAAGGAGCTGCAGGCCCAAGGCCAGGTCGTCGCGATGGTCGGGGACGGGATCAACGACGCGCCGGCCCTCGCCCAGGCGGACGTCGGGATCGCCCTCGGGAGCGGCACGGATGTCGCGATGGAGGCCGGCGGAATCGTGTTGATCAAGGACGATCTCCGGGACGTCGTCGCGTCGATCCAGCTGAGCCGTCGGACCGTGAAGAAGATCCGCCAGAATCTGTTCTGGGCGTTCTTCTACAACACGGCCCTGATTCCCCTCGCCGCGGGAATCCTCGCCACGGGCGCACTCTACGGCGTCAAGGTTATCCTGAGCCCCATCCTCGCGGGCGCCGCGATGGGCTTCAGTTCCGTCTCCGTGGTGATGAATTCGATGACGCTGCGGCGGTTCCGGCCGCGGCTCTGAGGTCCTCGGACGATCGGGACCAGGAGGTGAAGGCATGGATAAGGATCCGGTGTGCGGGATGATGGTGGACCCGAAGCGTGCGGCAGGAAGTTCCCCGTACGGTGGCAAGACGTACTACTTCTGCTCCGCGGGCTGCAAGTCCACGTTCGACAGGAATCCTGCGAAATTCGCGAAGTGAGCGGCGGTCGATCGACAAAAGGTTCGTGTGGGGCCTAAGCGATTGTTTGGCCGCCCTAGGGGATGCGTTGCACGCCCAGCACTTCCAGGTCTCGGTCGAACGAGAACGCGGTGTCGATCGATTCCCTCTTCATGAGGACCCTCGTCGTGCAATCGGTGTACGAGATCCGCGAAGAAGCGTGCCGCCGGAACACGTCGTCGGCCTCGTGTTCGACCTCCTCGGAGACGTGTAGGACCCGGAGGGTGGGCGACGATCGGATCCGTTGAAGAGTATCAATGGCGGGTTGCGGTCCCCGCTGGTAGAGGAGGAACGTGACAGTCTCGTCCACGACGTAATTCGACGTATAGTGAAGCCGATAGGGCAGGTCCCCCCTCGATAGCTTGCGAAACGTGTCGACGGCCGCGGCATGGTACTGGTCCCGGGCCAAGGCCCGCGCGATGAAAGCCCCGGAGTCCAAGAAGAGTTTCATCGCCTTTTCTTCCGCCCGTAGAGGACTTCGTCCACCCTCGAGGAATCCGTCTTCTTGCCCCCTTTGAATCCCCAATTCGGGTCGAACAGGGGATCCCACGAGAGATCGCCCTCGCGGGCGGCCCACGCGCGAAGCGCCTCCCGAACCGCCTCTTTGAGGGTCAGCCCCTTGGCTTTCGCGGTCCGCGACACAAACTCGTAGACCTCGGGGGCAACCTCGGTCTGGATCACCCTCTTTTTCATCATCGCATGGGCCATGCGCTGGCCATTACTTACATCTTTTGATTACATGTAGTCTCTGCATGTACGCAAGCCGCAGCACGGCGGCCCTGATCCTATCGTCTTCCAGAGCCGCTGGAAAAGGCTTATTGGGCACCCGGTCGTATCGCGGGCCGTGGCCTCCCCCGTATGGGCTCGCCTCACCTGGAGCCGCGCCCTGTTCGCGCTCCTCATCGTCAACCTCGTGTGGACCGCGTCCCTGTTCCTCTGTCCCTTCCTCGTGCCGCCCGGTTCCTTCGCGAATGCGATCGGGGGCGCGAACCTCGTGGACCACGAGTCCACGTGGGAGAGGTTCCCTCTCTACGCCCGCGTCGTCTATACGATCGGAGACGCGCAGTGCCATCAGCTTTGGTACCGCTCCTTCTCCCTGAACGGCAACCAGCTGCCGATCGACCAGCGCATGACCGCGATGTACGTCTTCGCGAACCTTGGCCTCCTCGCGACGGTCTTCGCGCAGCCCTCCACGAGCACGGGCGCGGTCATGGTGAACGCCCTGCCAGAATTCCTGCGACGCCGGCTCGCGAGGCTCGGCCCGGATCGAGCCGCGGCCGTCCTGCTTGCGATCGGACTCGTGCCGATGGCGATCGACGGCTTTACGCAGCTGTTCAAGATTGGAAATTACGAGTCCACGCCGCTCGCCCGCGTGCTGACCGGCGGCCTCGCGGGGTTCGTCGGCGGCCTCCTGGTCGGGGCGATGCTCGTGACGATCCGCCAGTTCTCCGTCGAGATGCAATCGTGGTACGCGCGCTTCGGAACTGAGGGCACCGCGCCACGATAGCGAAGGTTTTTCAAGGGTCCCTCGCTTGGGCGGCCCGATGGCCCGCCGGAAGCGCAAGGACGACGAGCCAGACTGGACCCCACCCGATTTCGACGAAGTCGGCTACATGCGCACGGAGATCCAGGCGGCGCGCGTTGCCGTCCTGACGATCGCTTGGGCGGTCGTCGGCGCGTTCGTCTCGTACCTCCTCTCCTCCAACCCCGCCGCCGCCTTCGTCGCCGGGATCGCCGTTGCTTTCGGCCTGTACTTCGTGCTCCCCCTCATCGGCATCGACATCAAGCCGTTCAAGCGGAAGGATTGGATGGCCCACGGGATCACGTACTTCTTCAGCTGGCTGGCCTTTTGGATCCTCCTCCTGAATCCGCCCTTCGGCGACTTCACCGATCCGACGATCCTGCCCCAATGGATTTCCGCGGGCTCGTATCCCGCGAGCAACCCCCCACCTCCCCCCATTCCGTGCTTCCCGCTGACCGGGAGCTCCATCCGGGTGGGGACGAACGATACGATCCTCCTCGTGTTTCGAGCGACGGACAACGTCGGCCTGTCAAAGCTCACGGTAGAACTTGGTACGGGCCCTTCTAAGACGTTCCTGACACCGACCCTCGTCGCCGGCCGGACCAGCGAGTGCAAGGACCAGGCGATCTATCCAGGGGGGACGTATCGCGCGACGTTCACGCCCGCGGGGTCGTCCTCGTACCACGTGACCATCACCGCTGCGGATCTGACGGGACGGATGGCGGCGGTGGGCTTCGACATTCTGCCGCAATGATTCGGGCTAGCGTTCCCACGGGAACCGGCGGTCGAACAGCCGCGTCCACGCTTCCGCATATACGGACCGGAGGGCCGCCGCGCCCGACCGGATCCGGAGGGACCGTCGGGCGGTTTTCTCTAGGTCCTTCCCGAGGCCGAGCTCCCGCCATTTCGCTTTCACGAGGGCCGCCGGCGTCGTCGTCTCGCGGGCCACCTCGACCGCCCAGCGCTCCC
Organism: Methanobacteriota archaeon; assembly: GCA_005878325.1. Taxonomy (GTDB): domain Archaea; phylum Thermoplasmatota; class Thermoplasmata; order RBG-16-68-12; family RBG-16-68-12; genus RBG-16-68-12. The sequence goes on from VBMR01000008.1 coordinate 6,832, forward strand.
CCCGAATGTACGGTCCCGCGATCGTCTTGCGGCTCCCCCGCCATTTGTCCAGGAAGTCCTTCGCGTTCTTGACCCAGACGGGAGGGCCTTCGTGGCGCGCGACCCGCGGGAGGGTGTCCGCGGTGAGCTCGAACAGGAAGACGGCCTCCTTACCCACGACGTCGAAGCGGGAATCGAAGACGACGAACCCGTTCCGCTGGAGCAGGTCCCCGAAGGCCCGGTGCGCCTTCCGGAGCTGCGGATAGAGGACGTCCTCGGTGACCCCGGGCGCGGGGAGGGAGATCGCGAGGAGGCCCGCGGCGCGCCGCCGGACGAGGCCGCGCAGCTTCGACATCGGGAGAGGAGCCTGCGGCCGGGGAAAGAAGAACCGCTCCCCCGGCGACCGCAGGTATTCGCGGGCCGCATGGACGAACGTCGCGAGCTGCTCCACGCCGACGGCGCTCGCCACGTTCCGGTTCGGGTCCACCGGATCTACCACAATCAAGGGTTCCGAGAACGTCCGCGCCGGCGGGCGCTCCAACGCGATGACGGTGGCCGGTTTCCACGAGAGGCTGTTCTCGAGGACCCCGCGGAACGATCCATTCTTGAGCACGAGGAGCTCGCAGAGGTATCCGCTGAAGCCGAGCACCTTGGCCTCCGCCCCGTACACGCCGATGCCCTCCGCCCACGCCTTCAGGAGACGGACCTCGTCCGCCTGTCCTTCCTTCAGGTGCCCGAGGACGTAGTCCACATGCAGGGGGGTGCGGTCCACCGCGCTCATCCGCTGCGACGCATCCGTGATGCGATAGCACGGGACGATCTCGACCTCGAAGCCGCCGTACCAGCCGCGGGTGTACGGATGCTCCGCGTACATCCGGAGCGGCTTCTGGAGCAGGTCCCCGAGGGCCAAGCCCTCCCGCTCGAGGACCTCCCGAGGCGTGCCCACTGGGAAGGTGACGAAGATGTCGATCTCGGTGCCGGTCAGGTGGACGCCTTTCGCCACGGACCCGACGAGGAGCGGCTTCGCGTCGAAGCCCTTCGTGGCGATCCGCGTCTCAAGGGCCTGGAGGACCTCGCGGATGACCCCTTGGATTCGACGGTCCTCCTCCGCCGAGGGCAGGATCTTCCTCAGGATCCGGGCCTCGAACGGAGGCATCGGCGCCGGAACTCATTCGCCGTATTTAGAAGATGGAGGCCATAGTGGCCGCGCCGAGCGCGGGCCCCATGGTCCTCCGTTGGGGACCGAACCGGTCAATGCTTCCGCATCAGCTTCATCCAGCCGCCGCTCTCGTACACCGCGAGATTGCGGTTGTTCGCCGTCTGCACGAATTCGTCCCAGGTGATCACCTGGAGCTTTTCGCTGCCGCCCTTCGTGAAGCGGAGCGTGCTCGTGCCCACGACCTTGCTCGGCTGGAGGCCTTTCACGGATGCGATTTGCCGCGCGTACTCGAACGAGATTTCGCGGAGTGCAGGCATGTTCCATCCCTTTCGACGCGCTTCCTATGGAGGCGCGCTGACGGTCGTACGACAATGTCCATATAAGTGTCTTTCGTTTGTCTGACGCTTTGACAATGGCTCCCGTGCGTGCGACGGCGCGGGGGCGGGCCGCGTGATCCCGATCCCGCCCGCAGGATCGAAGCCCTCTCCAAATCACATCCGCCTTTCATTGGCGGATCGGACTCGCTTGCGTATCGTCGTGGGCAAAACGCCCTCACGAAAATCGCAGCCGTGCCGCCGGAAGAGGTTCCACGGGGTCGACCATGGGAACGGTCGAATCGCGGACGGTGGCAAAATCCACGATGGCGGCGGCCTTATGTTCTCAGACATGATTCCCTTGCCCGACGCCTTAAATAAGGCGCAAAACACCCATCCACTGTACGCCCTAGCGAGGCGGTGACCACCCATGCCGAGCGACCAGCCGAACCCATTCATCCTCGATTCGGTAAAGGCGTCCGCGTCGAGGTTCAAGGAGACCAAGAACGCGCTCGATGCCCGGCAGAAGGAACTGGAAGCCCTGAAGGCGGAATTGGACTCCCAGCGCGCCGACCTGGAACGTCAGGCGGAACGCCTCCGGGCGGAGCGCGGCGCATTCCAGCAGGAGAAGGATCAGGTCAGCGCCTCTCGGGGGACGATCGACCGGGACCTCGGGACCATGCGGATGGAACGGGACAAGGTCGCCGGGGAGGAGAAGCGCGTGCAGGACTGGGCCCGCGCCCTGAACGACCGCGAAAAGGCGATCCGCGAAAACGAGGAGCGGTTGAAGCGCCTCGACATGGACCTGTCCGGTCACCTGAAGGAGGCCGAGGTGAAGATCCAGGCGCTCGTGGAGCGGGAGGAACTTTCCGCCCAGCACGAACGGGGCCTCGCGGACACGATTGGTCGACTGGCAATCATGGAACGCGGCCTCGCGGACCGGGACAAGAACCTCGCGAAGCGCGAGGAAGAGCTGATCAAG
>VBMR01000216.1 GCA_005878325.1 Methanobacteriota archaeon
CGGACCGCTACCTGCGGTCTGCGGGCCTGGATGTCGTGTGGCTCCTGAACGCCTTCCCGGCCGCGGAGGTCCCTTATTCGGAGGCGAGCCTGACGGCCTACGTCGACGCATTGCGACCCCGCGGGATCGCGTTGGACTACGCGGACCAGCCGCAGAGCCGCGATGCCTGGATGCAGGTCGGGAGCCAGGCGGTCGCGCCCGTCATCCGGTCAACCCATTTCTGGACGACCGCCGACAACGTCCTCGCGAAGGTCGGGGCCGCCGCGGCGAGCTGGGACCCAGGGCCGCACTTCCTCTGGCTCACCCTCTATCCGTCCCGCCACGGCCTTCGAGACGCCCTCGATCTCCTTCGGACCTTGGATGCGCGGCTGCCGGGCGGCGTCGAGGTCGTCCCCGTCGAGGCGTTTTTCTCGTTCCTGCGCTCCGACTTCGTCCAGCACGCGACGGAGAGGCTCCGGGCGATCGAGACTGATCCGCTCGCGCTCCTCGCGTTCCCCGACGGACTGGAACGGGCCCGGCGGCATCTGGCGGAAGCGGACCTCCATCTCGGAGCGGGGGACCTGGATAGTGCTGCAGGGGCCGCCTTTCTCGGATTGGAGGAATTGCGCGGGATTCGCGCCGCGGAATCACTCTTCCTGTCCGTCCTGGTCCTCCTCGCCGCCGGCGCTCTCGCGGCGCTGGCGAGCCGGACGGGTCGAAAACTGCCAAATCGGTCTGAGACCATCCGCCTCGAGCCCCTCGTCCTCCTGGTCGCCGCGGTCGCGCTGTTCTTCCTCGCCTTGCGGGAAGCGGTGGCTCAGAATTTTTGGACCTACCCGACCGTTTTCGTCGGCGTCGTCCTCGGGGGCCTCCATCGCCCCCTTGGGCGTTGGTTGGACCGCGCCTGGGGGGCCCGGGCACCGGCGATCGCAGCCCTCCTGGACCTGATTTTCGTCTCGCTCGCGATTCGCACGACCGCGGCGTTCCCGCTCGCGGTCATCGGCACCTTGCTCGTCCTCGACGCCTACATCGTCCGACGCCCTGTGACGGGTCCGGAGACCCTCGCAGGCCTCGCGTTCGGAGTCGCCCTCGGATTCGTCGGAGGATACGACGTCATCACCTTGACGGGACTCGCCCTCCTCCTCGTCGCACCCGCGGTCCGACTCCGGGCCGAATCGCCTCCGGAGGGGCCGAGGACCCGAGGGCACGGAATGCTCCCGGGCGTTCTCCTCACCCTCCCCCTCACGGGGCTCGCGGTCGCGTTCTCCTATTCGCTCGCCACGCGGCTCGAAGTCCAGGGAGATCGCCTCATCCCCCTCGCCGCCGGATTCCTCGTCGTGCCATCGACGCTTGCCATCCTCCTCGTCCACGGGAGCCGCCGCCTGCCCTCCCGGGCGGGCGTGCTCGCGGGCCTCGTCTCCGCGGCCGCGTTCGGGACGACCGTCCTCGCCGTCGCAGGGACGATTCTCATGACCCTCGCGTTGTTGGGCCTCTTCACGTCCTTGTCCATCGCGGCCCTCGCGGCCTACGATCCAACGCGACTTGGCGGGAGGCGCGCCTCGCGTCCCCTCGAGGTCGCACTCCGTCTCCTGCCCTTGCTGTTCCTCTTCCTCCGGACGCCTCCCATCGTCTACTCCCTCACGATCCTGCCCCTCCCCGAGCCCGTTGAGTATTCGTTGTACGCGCCCACCGCACTGCTCGCGGCGACGAGCCTCGCCCTCTTCGTCGGGGTCCTCCTCGGAGGGCGGGTCCCGGCGTTCGTAGAAAAGCATATTCCGCGGGAGCGGGTTGGTGGAAACGGTCGATGAGGAAGCTCCCGAAGAAGCGGTTCCTGGAGGTCGCGGGCTACATCTTGCGGAACAAGATGGCCCGGGAGGCGATCTACCCCTTCTACAGCTCCTTCAAGCTCACGCGCCGCTGCAACTTCACCTGCTCCTTCTGCAACTGCTGGCACGTGAAGAACAAGTGGATCGACATGCCGACGGAGGACGTGAAGGCGGTCCTGGACAACCTCGCCCGCTCGTCCGTGATCGTGTGCTCCTTCGAAGGCGGCGACCCGCTCGTACGGGACGACATTCTCGAGTTGCTGAAGTACCAGTATGAAAAGCCGTGGTATCTCCTCTTCACAACGTCGGAGCGGGATATGCAGGAGCGCTACCCGATGCCCGAGTACGGGAAGTACATCGACTTCCTGCACATCTCGATCGACGAGGGCCACAAGAACCTGGACATGTACGACGAACTGGAGGAGTACACGAAATGGGGGTCCATCGTCACGGTCCAGATCGTCGTGACGAAGAACGACATCGGGGCACTGGAGCAGAAGATCAAGCGGTGCCAGGACGCCGGCGTCAAGGCGGTCGTCATGTGCGCGGTCCATTTGAAGAACACGAAGGACCACCTCCCGGACTTGTGGCAGATGAGCCGCGTCGGCTTGGCGATGAAGAAGAAGTATCCCGGGGTCATCATCTCGCCGGACGGATACTTCAACCGGATCACGTGGGACCACGGCTGCGACAGCTCCTCGATTATCGTCGACGCGGACGGCTTCCTCTGGTACCCCTGCCGCGTGCTCGAGGAGAAGACGATCAACCTGATCGATTCCGACCTGATGTCATACCTGGAGTCGGAAGATGGCCATGAGCGGCGGGGGCGCATGGCCGCGTGCGACATCCAGTG
>VBMR01000217.1 GCA_005878325.1 Methanobacteriota archaeon
TCATGTAATGGGTTCGGGTCGACAGCTCCCCCTCTCCCCTCCTTCGACTATCACCATCGATACGCGAGCCGGAAGCCTGATGCCCCCTTCCGGGGAGGCTAACTTCGATATGAAGGTCCGGTTGGACGCCGCCTCAAAGCGGATCTTGGTCGCCCTGTTGGCGAGCCCGAAGACGCCGGGCGAAGTGAGCCGGATCTACGGGATTCCGGTGGCGACCGTGTGGGACCGGATCCGACGCCTGCAGGAGCTGGGCTTCGTGCACCAGATCCTTACCTTTGTCGACTCCGCGGGCGAGATACGCCGCTACTTCGAAGCCATCCTCCCAATCGACACGTCCGACGAGGAAATCGTCGTGGAGTTGTAGCGGTTTTCTAGCCAAGACCCGCGGCTCGAGTCGTCGCCGTGCGGTGCAGAGGAGAATTTTTAAATAGTGCCGCCTGCATGCTTCGGCCGTCCACTTTTGGACACCTTTTGACCGGGAGTGTTCGAATGGCAACGGTTTCCAAACAAGTCGAGACCGGCACCACGACGTTGGGCCTCGTCTGCAAGGACGGCGTCGTCTTGGCGGCCGACCGCCGCGCGACCGCCGGTACGTTGATCGCCCACAAGCGAACGAAGAAGGTGTACAAGCTCGACGAAAACCTGGGCCTCACGACCGCCGGCCTGGTCGGAGATCTGCAGGTCCTCGCCCGATACATCACCGCGGAGGTCGAGCTGTACAAGCTGAAGCGGGGCGTGCCCATGCCCGTGGAGGCCGCGGCGACCCTCACCGCGAACATCCTCAGCGGGAGCCGCTTCTATCCCTACTGGGTGCAGCTGGTGATCGGCGGCTGGGACCGCGCGGGAGGGCACGTGTACTCCCTCGACGCCGCGGGCGGTTCCCTGCCTGACAAGTTCGTCTCCAGCGGCTCCGGGAGCCCGTACGTGTACGGGGTCCTCGAAGACCACTGGAAGGACGACATGACGCTCGAGGAAGGCGCAAACCTCGCGATCCGTGCCGTGACCGCCGCGATGAAGAGGGACGCGGTGTCCGGCGAAGGGATCGATGTGGCCGTCATCTCGAAGGACGGCTTCAAGACGTTCGACGACAAGGAAGTCGAGAAGCGCAAAGCGAGTATGAAACTGGCCTGAGTCCCAACGGACCTCCGGCCAAAGTGATGTCCGATGACCATCGAGGACATTCTGAACGACGCGCGCAGCGTCGTGAAGAAAGTGGTCCCTGACCACGTGGAAATCACGCAGGTCGACTTCGAAGGCCCGACCATCGTCATCTACACGAAGAACATGGAGGTCTTCGCGGAGTCGAACGACCTGGTGCGGCAGATCGCCCAGCAGCTGCGGCGCCGGATCGTCGTGCGGCCGGACCCGTCTCTGCTCGCCGCACAGGACGAGGCGGAGAAGGTGATCCGCGAGGTGATCCCGGCGGAAGCGCAGATCACCGGGATCTACTTCGAGACGGAGACGGGCGAGGTCACCATCGAGGCCCTCTCCCCCGGCATGGTGATCGGCCGGCACGGTTCGGTCCTGAACGAACTCAAGAAGCGCATCGGATGGGCGCCGAAGGTCGTGCGCACCCCACCGATTCCGTCGAAGACCGTCGAGGAGATTCGGCAGTACCTCCGGACGATCAACGACGACCGACAGGCGTTCCTGAAGCAAGTGGGCCGCCGCCTGGCCCGGGAAATCCCGGCCGGGGAAAATTACGTTCGGATCACGGCCCTCGGCGGCTTCCGTCAAGTCGGCCGGTCCGCGGCTCTCTTGAGCACCCGGGATTCGAAGGTCCTGATCGATTGCGGGGTCCTGATCTCGGAGGACAACGGCTCGCCCTACCTGAACGCACCCGAGGTCATGCCCCTCAGCTCGATCGACGCGGTCGTCATCACGCACGCGCACCTCGACCACTCGGGCCTCGTTCCCGCCCTGTACAAGTACGGATATGAAGGGCCGATCTACACGACGCCTCCGACGCGGGACCTGATGTCCCTCCTCCAGCTCGACTTCATCAAGGTCGCGATGGGCGAGGCCCGCAAGTCCGCGTACGACTCGAGCAACGTCCGGAAGGCGGTCGCGAACACGATCCCTCTCAAGTACGGCGAGACGACAGACATCGCGCCGGACGTGCGCCTGACGTTCCAAAACGCAGGCCACATCCTCGGCTCTGCGGTGGCGCACTTCCACATCGGCGACGGCCTCTACAATGTGGCGATGTCAGGTGACATCAAGTTCGAGAAGACCTGGCTCTTCAATCCGGCCGTCAACAAGTTCCCGCGGTTGGAGACCCTGGTCCTCGAGTCCACGTACGGAGGGTATCACGAT
>VBMR01000218.1 GCA_005878325.1 Methanobacteriota archaeon
GGCCCAGACGTAGCGTGCGTTGGCGCCGATCGGAAGGTTCCAGATGCTGTCCCGGGAGAAGGGCCACGTGAGCGCATCCCGGCCGGTCGCGGTCGGGTCGTTGCCCGGCGCGTTCGGCGACGGCGAGGCGAGTCCGAACCGGTCCTGGTGGGCCGTGAGGACCACGAGGGACCCCGCGACGAGGAGGGCGACGAACAGTCCCGCGAGGAGACGCCGGTCGACCCCGGTGCGCGTGGGGTTCGGGTTCGCGTACATTCTGGGGGCAAGGAACCCGGCGGTCGCTACACCCGGAACTTGTCAAGTCTATCACAGATGAGTTTTGGCGGTCAATTCCACATGACAAGCACGGCGCCCCGGAAAATTCAATCCGGCGAGGTCAAGCCGAATTGACATCGGAGGAAATTCAGTACAGCTTCGGCTTCGCCTGAGGCTCGTTCCAGTATGGCCGCGTCGTGACGTACTTCAGCTTGGCCTCGAACAGGTCGTTCAGGAACTCCTTCTCCGTATCCTGCATCTTCGCGAGGATCTTGCTCGCGGTGGTCGGGCCGACGCCGTAGACGGAGTTCGCGTAGACGGCCCGCTTCCCGTAGACCGCGACGAGGTCCGCGACCTGCTTTGCGCGTGTCAGGAGCTTTCGCTCCTCGTCGGTCAGGTCCAGCTTCCGCGTCCGCTTCGCGTAGGCATCCCGAACCGTCCAGGCGGCCCACCCCAGGACGGTGAGGATTCGAGACTGGCACTTCGCGCACTCCGGATGGTCAGGCATCTCTCCGATCCGCACCTCCTCGTGGAAGTGGCCGCACTCGAAACACAGGAGGTGGACCGGCTCCGAGGAGAGGTGCAACCGCATCCGGTCCAGGATCTCGTCCCGTTCCGCCTCCGGGGAAAAGAGCTCGGGCGCCTCGACATACCGGCGCAGGATCGGATAGGCAAGGGGCGTCGGCGTCTCATCCGACCGGTGGATCACTACCTCCATCTCCCCCGTTCGAATCTTCCGGACGATCTCCCGCACTCGATCGAAATCCGCATGGAGGAGGAGGGCCTCCCGCACGGCCTCGTCGTAGATCGGCGTGTTCGCGAAGCGGATCTCGAGGGAACGCAAATCCCCTTCGCCGACCGTCAGGCCGCGGCGAATCGCCCCGAACCGCTCCGCGATCCCTTTCATGTAATAGCCGAGGGGAAGGTGGTTCTCGAGGAGGGCCTTCAGGCCTCCCTCGAGCGTCTCGTCGTCGATCCGCAACAGGTCATCGACAAGCGCCTCGACGTCAATCTCCCGCGTGTCGGCGACGAGCTCGTACAGGATCCGGTACGGGTCGGTCCACCAGAACCGCACGAGGTGCTTGCGGGCGAGGAGCTCCTCGAGCAAATCGCCGAGGGTGACGTTCACGACCTCGCCGAACGATGCGTGCACGATCAGGAAGCGGTCGAACGCCTCGACGACGATCCGGTCGTCCGTCGGCACGGGGGCGCCCGTCTTGCGATGGTTCGCGTGCTCCTCGACGAGTCGCTTTGCGCCTGTCTTGTTGATCGGCCAGGCCTTTTCGAAATGTGCGACCGCCTTGGGGACTCCAGCCTTCTCCAGACGGGCGTCGATGTCCTTTCGGATTCGTCCGACCCGCTGGGCCAGGCCGAATGGCACGGGGAGCATCTCGCCGTCCCAGCCGGGAATCAGGGCATTCGGATCCGCGACCGGCGTCACGTAGACCACGCCGTCCTTGCCGATCCGCTCGATCTTCCACGGGCGCCCGCGGACGATGAAGTGCAGGCCCTCCCGCGCCTGGATGATCATGAACTCCTCCCCGAGGATGCCGACCTGCTTCTGCGTCGTGAGGTCCGTGACGGGGTATCGTCGCTCATCCCGGATCGTCGAGAGGTTCTCGAAGTAGTACCGGCGTCCCTTCGGCGTCACGCGGACCTTGTCCCCTTGCTGTCGGAGGACGCCGAGGTGGTCGAGGAATTCCGCGACGCGTTCCCCCGTGGGATCGTCGAGTTCGCGATACGGCTCCGCACCGCGGATCGTTTGGAGGATTTCGGTCCAAGAAGCCGTCCCACCCTGGTCGAGGGCGCAGCCGACGATCTGGTGAGCGAGCACGTCGAGGGCGAGGCGGTGGATGTGGATAGGCTCGAGGTCTCCGGCCTGCGCGGCCTGCACGGCGGCCAGAGATTCGATTGCATCGTCGGAGGAGACCGCGAGGATGACGCCGCGGGACGTCCGATCGAGGGTGTGGCCCGACCGGCCGACGCGCTGAATCAGGGATGTCACCTGGCGCGGCGAGTTGTACTGGACCACTCGGTCGACCGTTCCGATGTCGATCCCAAGCTCCAGCGTGGACGTCGAGATGAGCCCCTTGATCGCTCCGGATTTGAAGCCGGCCTCCACGCGCTCCCGCTCCTCACGCGGCAGGGAGCCGTGGTGGACGGCGGCATCCTGTCGCACCATGGACAAGCGGGAACCCAGGAGCTCGGCGAGGGGACGGGCGTTCACGAAGACGAGGGTGGACCGGCTCTCATCGAGGGCGTCGTCGATGGCCGAGAGTCCGGCCGCGGCTTCGGGCGTCATGTAGAGGTCGCGCGCGGTCTCGAAGTCCTTGTCGATCGGCCGGGGCCATTCGACGCGGTACTCGTATCGTTTCTC
>VBMR01000054.1 GCA_005878325.1 Methanobacteriota archaeon
TCGCCTGGGGCCCCGCCTGCTGCCCGACCGTCGCATCGATGACGAGGAAGCGTTCGTCCGCCTGGACCGCCTTCGCGACCGCCTCGATCTCCTGGATGAGGTCCGGCTCCAGCGCGTGCCGTCCCGAGGAATCGACGAGGACCACGTCGACCGCCTCGAGGGCCTTGACGCCGGCCTTTGCGATCTTCGTCGCGTCCTTCACTTCGGGGTCGCCATAGAACGAGGCGTTGATCTGTCCCCCGAGCTGCTTGAGCTGGTCGTACGCCGCGGGCCGATGGACGTCCGCCGCAACCAGGCCGACACTGAGCCCTTTCTTCTGGAAGTATTTCGCCAGCTTCCCGGCGGTGGTGGTCTTGCCCTGACCGTACAGACCGACGAGGAGGATTCGCTGCTTCTGCAGCGGCACCTCGCGGGTGGTCCCGAGGATCTTGACAAGTTCCTCGTAGATGATGCGGACCACGTGCTCTCGCGGGCTCATCCCCGCCGGCGGCTTCTCGTCGAGGGCGCGCCCCTGCAATCCCCGGGTGATGGACAGGGCCAGCTGGACGTTGACGTCGGCGAGGATCAGGGCGCGCTGGATGTCGCGGACGATCTCCTTGATGAGCGACTCGTCCACGTAACTGGCGCCCGCGATCTTGCGCAGAGCCTCGCGGAGGGAACCGCCAAGCTTCTCGAGAACCATCCAAGAACACCAAAGGTCGCAGGGACGTTAAGGTTCGTGTGCGATCGAACGCCGATTACGCATCGAATCAAAAAGGGAAGGGAGGGCTAGCCTTGTCAGAAGGGATGGGATGCACTCTAACGAACTAGCCCGAAATTCCCCCGGGCTTGTATTCAAAGTATCATATTTAAGCCTTTGTAAAGACGCCGATGGGAATGATTACCGTTCTTGGAGGGGTGGTTCGCAGGCACGCCCGCGGGCCCTATGGAAGGACGATCTGAGGCTACAAATAGCCCGACTTTTGGAGGGTCATGAGGTCATCCGTCGACAGCTTTTCGCCTTTCTTGAAGCGCTCGAAAATCAACTCCGCCTCCTTCTTCGCGTCGACCTCCTCGGCGGCCGCCTCGGGCACCCCGCGGCTCTTCATCCAGATGCCGTGGATGATCTTGTCGTAGTCGTGGACCTGCCGGATCCGGTCGATGTGCTTGCGGTGCTCCTCGTCCGCGAGCATCTTCGTCTTGATGAATTCCTCCTGCGCCCGGTCCGCTTCCCGCCGCAGCGCGTCGCCTTTCTCGTACAGGGCGGTCATCTGGTCGTGTTCCGCCTGGGCCTTTTCCGCCAATTCCGAGACCTGGCGGTGGGCCTCCTCGGCGAGGTCCCGGGCGGACGTCAGCTCCTCCTTCATCTTCCGGACGTCCTCGTTCTCCTCGAGGGACCGCTCGAGCTTCTTCATCTCCCCTTGGAGCCGCTGGATCTCGTCGATCAGGGCGCGCTCCTTGTCCACGCTCAGGACGGAGGTCATCTGCTTGAATTCGAGCCGCTTCACCTCCTGCTGCAGCTTCCCCAGGGGGATGGCTCCCCGCGGGAGCTTCCGCCGCTTCAGCTCGGTCAGGTGATCCTGAAGTTCATTCACCCGGCGGTTGTGCTTGTCCCGTTCTTCCTTGGCGGTCCGGACGGCCGCGTTCAGCTCGTCCCGCTGGATCCGGTGTTGCGTCGCCTCGTCGACGAGCGCGCGGACCTGGCCGTTCAGGGCGTCCCGCTTCTCGACCCATTCCCGCGTCTTGTCGTTCAGATCGTCGCGTCGCCGGCGATGCCGTTCCGCTTCCTGGTTTTCTCGCTCCCGCTTCAGTTGCAACTCATCCAGCAAAGTGACCCTCTTGCGCGCCGGTAATGGTTGCGAAGTTTCGCACGCCATATAAAACTTCCCGCTGGAGTCTCGGGCCTCCACAGGAGTCCGGACGCCATCGAGGTCGTAAGCTCAAATAGCATCTCGCGAATGTATTCCGGGGTTTCGTGGGGTCGGCGCCGTCGCCCGGGAGAGGGGTTCGATGGCGCTTGCTCGTTGGGACTCGGTGGAGGGCTCCTTCATGACGTACGTCGAGCGGCCGGAGACGGCCATGCTTGTGAGGCAACGACTGGCGGAGAACGCGGACGACGTAGACGCCTTGTTCGTCCTCGCGGCGATGGAGGTACAGGAAGGCCGTGTCGTGGAAGGCCTCCGGATCCTGGACTACGTATTGCACCTCGCCCCGGCCTATCCAGGAGGATGGCGGTTCAAGGCGTCCCTGCACCGGATGACGGGGGACGTCGAAGGGGAAGAGGCCGCCTGGGAGCGGGCAGACGAGTCCGAGGAATGACCGCGTCCGTCACCCCGTCGAGCGGATCTTAGAAAAACCGCCCAGACCTACATGATCCGCCAGCGGCGGTGCGCCTCGGCGTCCTTCGTGAAGCAGTAGTGGACCGTGTTGAATTCCGACCGCATCGCGGCGACGTCCTCCGCCACCGCCGCGGGGGCGTCCCCCTTCACGACGACCCGCGCGATGAGGTCCGCGACCTCCCGCATCTGGGCCTCTTTCATCCCGAGGCGCGTGAGTTCCTGCGTCCCGAGCCGCACCCCGGACGGCTTGACCGGCGACGTGTCCCACGGAAGGAGGTTCTTGTTCGTGATGATGTTCGCCTTCTCCAGGTCCGCGGCGGCCTTCGCCCCGCCCCCCTGCGCCGCGACATCCGTGGCGAGGGCATGGCTCTCCGTGAACCCGTGGCGCTCCGCGAGGACCTTCACCCCCCGTTCGTGCAGGGCTTGGCCTAGGGCCTTTGCGTTGCGGACGATCTGCGCGGCGTAGTCGCGGCCGAACGCGAGGCATTCGGCGAGGGTGACGCCGAGGGCCGCCAGGGAATGGAGATGATGGTTCGATACGACCCCGGGGAAGACGGCCCGCTGGAGCCGCTTCACGAACTTGTCGTCCTGGGAATCGGAGAGGAGGATGCCGTGCTGCGGCCCGGGGAGCGTCTTGTGCGTCGAGCCCGTGAGGACGTCGGCCCCCTCATGGAGCGGGTCCTGGAATTGTCCGCCGGCGATCAGGCCCATTACGTGGGCGCCGTCGTACCAGACATGGCAGTCCGCCTCCTGGAAGGCGTCTTGCAGTTCCCGGAGGGGCGTCGGGAACAGGAACACGCTCTGTCCGAACGCGGCGACCTTCGGCTTCACGAGCCGGAGGAGCTTCGCGGTCCCGTCCACGTCGATGTTCATCCGGTCGACGTCGAACGGATAGTTCACGTTGTTCACGCCGCGCAAGCCGGCGGCCCCGAACTTCGCGGAGCTGATGTGGGCACCATGGCTCAGGGCCACCGAGGTCATGATGTCGCCCGGCTCGAGGAGGGCGAAGTACACGGCCATGTTGGCGACGGTCCCGCTGATCGGCCGAGGGTCCGCATGGCGCACGCGGAAGATCCGCTTCATCAGGTCGATGACCCGATCCTCCACTTCGTCGACGTAGGTGTTCCCCTGGTAGTACCGTTCGTGCGGCAGTCCCTCCGCATACCGGTCGCCGAAGTCCGTCAGGAGCATCTCCCGCGCCATCGGGCTGATGACGTTCTCCGAGGCGATCATTGGGAGAGACTTCGAGAACCAGGCATGGTGGCGGTCCACCTGCTCGTTGAGGAAGGCGACGTGCTCGTCCATCCGAAAACCGCATGAGACAAGCGGGCGACCGGATAAATACGTTGAGCCGTGCCCGGGCTCAGAAGCAACGGGCCTTGCCCTGGACGATCCGGTCCGTGAGCTTGTAGATGTTCTCGAGCTCCGAGTCGATTACGCCCTCCGCGTCCTTTTGGATCGACTTGAGGTTCGTGCCCTTCTCCGGGATGATCTGCGCGGTCGCGGCCTGCGGGTCATCGATCGGCTTGCCGATCTGGGACACAATCCGCACCCAGACCTCTTTCACCTTCCCGGCGTTCTCCCGCACGATCCGGTCCGCGATGTCGAACGAGAGGATGTTGTACAGCTTGCCCACATGGGTCACGGGATTCTTCCCGGCCGCGGCCTCCATGGACATCGGCCGATACGGCGTGATGAGGCCACTGACCCGGTTTCCGCGGCCGACGCTCCCATCGTCGCCATTCTCCCACGACAGGCCCGTCACGGTCAGGTAGAAAATTCCGGCGTCGTAGTTGTCGCCTGTGTTGATGTCCACCTTCACGCCGCGATCCGTGTACTTGACCGCGTTGTCGAGGAGCCGCTCCCGGAGCTCTTGGATGACGCCCTTGTAGTGGTCCTTGTCCGGCACATACTTGTCGACGAGCGCGGCCGCGACCGTGAGCCGCATCTCGTCCCCGTGCCGGACGCCCATGACCTTGATGTCCTGCCCGACCTCCTTCAGGTCCTTCTTCAGCGGGCCGTTGATCAACTCCTCGGTCTTGAGCGTGACCGTCTCGAGTTCGGAGAAGGGGGCGAAGCCGACGCCAAAGGAGGTGTCGTTCGCGAGCGCCTTCTGCGTGTCGTACAGGCCGCGCAGGTCCACGGACCCGTGGCCGATCTTGCAGTCCAGGATGACGTCCGCGTCGACGTTCAGGTTCGTGCAAGTCTTCGTGAGGTAGTCGTGAGCGGCCTGGATCGCCGTCGTGCGGTAGGGCAGCCTCTCGCCGTTCACGTTCGTCGTGGCGCGGCCGACGAGGAGGATGTACGCCGGCTCGAGGAAGACGCCCCCGCCGAACTTCGGGGCGCTCTGGCCGCCGACGACCTCCACCTGGTCCGTGTTGTGGTGGAGGATCCGGCCGAAGCGCTTCAGGTACATCTTGCACAAGGCGACGGAGACGCTCTCCGCGAGCCCGTCGGCGATACTGTCCGGGTGCCCGATTCCCTTGCGCTCGACGATCTCGTCGCCCTGCTCCTCGATCGGCGTGTGGACGAGTTCCTCGACAAAGATGTGGCGGGACACGGAAGGCCTCCGGACCGTACCCGCGTGGATGCCGGGGTCCCTATATGGTTTTTGTCGCCCGACTCGCGGCGATCGATCCTTCGCTGACCAGGGCGACGGACGATGAGTAATATGCGACCAAATCGAAAATTCCGGAAGGAATATGTACATCCGCCTCCTTCCGTCCGGCGATGATGCCGGATTTGGAGGAGATCCCCCGCCTCCGAAGGGCCTTGGGTCTCACGCAGACCGCTGTCGCCCGCTTGGCCAACGTGAGCCAGTCGACCGTCGTCAAGGTCGAGAAGAAGCAGATGAACCCGTCCTACGACATCGTGAGGCGGCTGATGAACGCCCTCCAAGCGGAGTTCCGGCGGCAGGAGAAGAAGGCCCTCGTCGAACAGATCCAGAGTCGCAAGGTCCAATACGTCGAGGCGAAGCTGCCCCTCGCAAGCGCCGTGGAGGAGATGCGTCATTGGAAGTTCTCGCAGCTGCCCGTCATGCACAACGGCCATCCGGTCGGATCGATCTCGGACAAGGTGATCAACAACCTGATCTTGGCAGGCCGGGACCCGAAAGACCTTGCGCGCATCCGCGTGGAGGAGGTCATGGACCCCGCGTTTCCTCAGGTCGACGGGAAGGCGCCCGTGGAGCTCGCAGCAAGCCTTCTGCGCCACTACGACGCGGTGCTGGTGACGGCGAAGGGCGAGGTCACCGGCATCGTGACGAAGTCGGACCTGATGAAGCTCCTGTGAACGGTCGATTGCCAGAATAGTTTCAGGGAACCTCGTGTTATCGTTAAATAACGATAACACATTAGGTCCTCGACGACAAGGGCGGGGTTCCACGATGATGGTCGGCTGTGGCTACTGTGTGAAGACAATCCGGAACGGGCGCTACCTGTACTTCTGGCACTACGAGGACCGCAACGGTGGGAGAGATCAGGTCGAGGAGTACGTCGGGCCGGCCCGAGATCTGCGGGCCCGAGAAGAGGTGGCCCGGCGCGTTGCCGCGTACGCGGACCGAGCCCGGACCGAAATGACGCGGTTCGTCCGGATTGCCCAAGCCGAGTTGGCAGGAGGGCAGTGAACCGTTATCGTTAGCCGACGATAACGGTGGGCCTGAGCGTGCATTCGCCGGATGGGCTCAATCCCGATACGGGACCTCGATCTCCATGAAGTCCTCGGCCACCCGGACGTTCTCGAACACTTTCTTCGCGTCTCCCAGGATGGTCGCCGGGTCCTCATACCGTGGGCTCAGGTGCGTCAGCACGAGGACGCCGACCCCGGCCTCCCGTGCCACTTCTGCGGCCTGCCGCGAGGACGAGTGACCGTACCGGTTCGCCTTCTCCTCCAGGGCGGCGTCCGAGGTCGCATCATGGATCAGGACGTCCGCACGGCGCGCGATCTCGACAAGCGCCTCATGGGGCATCGTGTCTCCGGTGTAGACGATCTTGCGGCCCCGCCGCGGCGGCCCGAGCACGTCCTCCGGCCGGACGATGGCCCGCCCCACCTGGACCGTCTCGCCCGCCTGCAATCGACTGTACAAGGGGCCCGATGGAACTCCGAGAGCCTCCGCCCGCTCCGTGCTGAACCGCCCGGGACGCGGCTTCTCCTCCAGTGCATAAGTGAGGGCGGGGACCGTGTGGACCGCCTCGAACCCTCGGACGACGTATTCCCCGCAGTCGATCTGCCCGCCCGGAGGAAGTTCCTTCGCCCGGACGGCGAAGCCGGGCGTGAAGTAGCCGAGGGACAGGAGGTCGGAGATGAGCTGCTCCACGCCCCGCGGGCCGTACACGTCGAGGGGCACCTCCCGGCCGTTCATCGACATGCTCTGGACCATGCCGGGAAGCCCGAGGAAGTGGTCCCCGTGGAAATGGGACAGGAAGACGCGGGAGACCTGCATGAAGCTCAACCGGCTCTGCATGAACTGCCGCTGCGTTCCCTCCCCGCAGTCGAACAGGACGACCTCCGGACCCCGCTTGATGGCGACCGCGCTCACGTTCCGCTTCGGCGTCGGCCACGATCCGGAGGTGCCGAGGAACACGACCTGCATGGACTGTTCCGCAAGGCCCGCGAGCGCTTAACCTCTTTCGACGCCGCGAGAAACTATATCGAGGAATCGGGATGCCACGACGGTCCTCCATGCGCTCAATCGATGGTCGGTCCCTTGGCCTCGAGGACGTGATCCATGTCGCCCGCGGCGGGGAGCCCGTGCGACTCGCCCCGGCCGCCGCGAAGCGGGTGGACGCGAGCCGCCGCGCCCTCGAGAAGGTCGTCACGAAAGGCCGCCTCGCCTACGGCATCAAGACGGGGTTCGGGGAACTCGCGAACGTCGCGATCTCCGATGCGGACGTCCGTGCGTTGCAGCTGAACCTCCTGCGGAGTCACGCGATCGGCCAAGGTCCGCCCCTCCGTCGAGAGGAGGTGCGGGCCGCGATCCTCCTCCGGGCGAACACGCTCGCGATGGGCTACTCCGGCGTCCGCCGGATCGTGGTGACACGACTCCTGGACTTCCTGAACCGCGGCGTCCATCCGGTCATCCCGTCCCGCGGCTCCCTTGGGGCGAGCGGCGACTTGGCCCCCCTCGCTCACCTGGGCCTTGTGCTCGTCGGCGAGGGCGAGGCGGAGGTCGGAGGTCGAGTCCTCCCCGGACCAGAGGCCCTGGCGAACGCGAAGCTGGTGCCTCTCGTCTTGCAGTCGAAGGAAGGCATCGCGATCATCAACGGCACCTCGGTGATGGCCGGGGTCGGAGCTCTCGTCGTGAAGGACGGACTCCGTCTCCTGAAAGATGCGCAGGTCGCTGCCTCGATGTCCTTTGAGGCCCTCCGCGGCTCCCCCAGGCCGTTCGAGGACCGCCTGGTGTCGCTGAAGCCCCAGCCCGGCGCGCGCGAGGTGGCCGCGAACCTTCGACGACTGTTGCGAGGGAGCGAGATCATCCCGTCCCACAAGGGGCCGCACAAGGTGCAGGACCCGTACACGCTGCGGTGCCTCCCGCAGGTCCTGGGGGCCGTCCAGGCCGCCCTGGATCAGGCCGCCGAATCCGTCAGGATCGAAATGAACGCGGCGACGGACAACCCGCTCATCTTCCCCGAAGGGACGAGCGTGAGCGGAGGGAACTTTCACGCCCAAGCGCTCGCGATGGCCCTCGATCATGTGGCGTTGGCGATGGCCGTCCTCGCGGGCTTCTCAGAACGCCGGATCGCGCGCCTTGTCGATACGCGCCTCAGTGAGCTCCCTCCCTTCCTGACGCAAAAGAGCGGGCTGAACTCCGGCATGATGATCGTGCAGTATGTCGCCGCCGGGTATGCGAGCGACAACAAGGTCCTCGCCCATCCCGCCTCCGCGGACTCCATCCCGACCTCGGCGAATCAGGAGGACTTCGTGCCGATGGGGATGGCGGCCGCGCTGAAGGCGCGTCAGTCGCTCGAGAACGCCGCGCGCGTCGTGGCCTTGGAGGTCCTCGCGGCGGCCCAAGGGTTGGAGTTCCTCAAGCCCCTCCGGCCCGGCATCGGGCCTCGAGCGGCCCACGCATTCGTGCGGACGAAGGTCCCACCCCTCGAGGACGACCGGTCCCTCGCCGCGGATGCGGATCGAATCTTGGAATGGATGGCGACGGGCCAGTTCCTCGGAGCCGTGGAAGGGGTCGCGGGCCGACTCGCTTGATCACTCGACCGCGCCCTGCAGGCCCCGGAAGCAGGCGGGGCAGCGGCCGACCCGGGTCGCGCACAATTCGTGGAAGTCGCGGCCGCAACCGCAGCGGGTGACCTTGAATCCCTTCTTGATGAGCCCCTTGCAGATCGGGCAGCGGGTCTCCAGGTCGGCCACCAGGCGCTTCGCCTTCGTGCCGCCGACCTCCGAGACATCGATCTGGGCGATCATCTCTTGCGTGTACTCCTTGCCGTCGAACACGCGGTGGGAGACGATCTGGATCGCGAGGGGCACGGACCCCGAGGCGGTCGGCTTCAACCGCAGTTGGAGTACCTCCTTCGACTTCGCGCGGACGGCCGGGATTTCCGGGAGGCTCTCGACCTCCGCGTCGCCGAGGATCCGCACCCGGACGTCCCGCGCGGCTCCCTTGCCATCGTTCTCCACGGTCAGCGTGGCGTCCGCCCATTCGTTCAGGCGAACGGCGCCGATGTCGATGGAGCCTTTCATGCTGGGGGCGAAGGCCTCCGTCGCGTCCCAGGCGAGACGGTACGCGTCCTCGGCGGCCTTGTTCGCCTCCGCGAAGTCGGATCCCCGGAGCCGCACGGCCTGTTCCAGCTTGGCCTCCGCGGCCTTCATGTCGATCCCGAACTTGCGCCCGCTCCGGATCGTGGTCTCCGCCTTGAACGTCAGGTCGACGAACCGCTTCTCGACGATCTTCGCGGACTCCACCCGCTCCAGCGCATTCTTTACCGTGTCCATCGCATGGCTGAATTCACCGCGGGAAATCCGTTCGTCTGCCTCCTTGAGGAGGGCCTCCGCGGCCCGGGAGTCGGACCCGAGCTTCTTCGCGTGCGCGACGTTGTCGGCCGCTTCCTGGAGGGAACGGTTCAACTTCGCCGCGATGGCCTCGTTCGCGACGTCTTTTGCAGCGCCGAGGACCGCGGCCGCATCCGCGAAGTGTTCGGCATCCACCGCGGCCTTCGCCACCGCGAGTCGGTTCAGCGCCGGGGTCGGGTCGATGTCCATCTTGCGGCACGTCGCGATGAGGGCATCCACCTTCGCGAGCTCTTCCCGGAAGCGATCGCCCAGCAGGCGGCGACCCCATTCGATGCTCCCCGCGAACGCGGCCCGGGCCTGGACCTCCTGGACCTCGTCCAGGAGCACGCGGAAGTCGGCGATCAGGTCCGTTGAGCGCACGGCGGTGTCGAGCGCCCGGACGTAGTCTCCATCCGAGAACGCCTTCCGGCTCTTCGTGACGAATTCCGATACCATGGGCGAGGGGTGGCCCAGCTCGTTCATCTTGCGCTCCGCGGTCTCGACCGCCTTCTTGGCCATCGACTGCTGGAGCCCGATGCGCTCCGCCTCCGCCTCGCTCTGCAGGGCCGTCGCGATCGCCTGGCGGTACTTCTTCGCCCGGAACAGCTCGCGGGCCTTCTCGAGGAGCTTCTCGGCGGAGCGCGTGTCGGTCCCTTCCACCCGCGCCTTCATGATCGCCTCTTCGAAGCCGCGCATCGTCTCGCCGATCCGCGCGTCCCGTTCCTTCGACGCCTCGACGTCCGCCTGGGCCGCGTAGTCGAGCACTTCCTCGAACTGGCCGAGCTGGTACGCGCGCTCCGCGCGCTCGACGAGGGCCAAGGTCCGAGGCAACGGCACGTCCATTGCCTCCGCGTCTGAGAGGATCTCCTTCATCGTCCGGAGGGCTTCACCCGCCTCCGAGCCCTGGCGCCTCATCGTGTCGAGCCGGGCCGTCAGTTGACCGCTCACATCCGCGGCTTGTTCGATCTCGCCGACCTCGAGGTGCCTGCGGGCCCGAATCACGGCCTCGCTCGACGCCTCGACGTCGACCCCTTCGACGGACGCGAGGTACTGCTCCGCGGCGTCCAACGAAAGGAGCAACCGCTCCCGGATCAGCGCACTGAACTCGTCCTCCGCGCGCTGCGCGAGGGCGAGGGCCTTGTCGTAATCCTTGGCCTTCATCGCCTCCTTGGCCTCCGAGAAGACCTCCCGCAGATGGGGCGCCGCGATTCCGAGGCGGTCCGCGAGTTCCAGGCGGCTCCGGCAAGACATGATCTTCTGCGCGGAGGAATAGAGGACCTGGAGCTTGTCCGTCTCCGCGCGGGCGGCGGTGGCGAGCTGGATCGCGCGCTCGAGATCGAGTTGCTCGAACGCCTTTTTCGCGTCGACGAGCATCTCCACGACCTTCGAGACGTCCACGTTGCGCTTCTTCGCCTCCGCGACGAAGGCGGCGGCGGACGAGATCGCGTTGTACGCCTGCCGGTGGAGGCCGGTCATCTTGCCGGTTCGTTCGTTCGCCTCGTTCAGGAGGCGCAGGCCTTCGTGGTAGTTCGACACCCCGAACGCCATGCGAGCCCGCCGGACGAAGTCGTTCACCTCGTCCACATCGAGCTTCTGGGCCTGGGCGGCCGCGATCCGCGCTCGCACGAGGGTCAGGAGGCCGTCCGCGGCCTGCGCGAGGGCCTTCGTCGCGCCCTCTCGGGTGGCGACGATCTCCGCGACCCGGCCGCTCGCGAGGTTCGCGTTCAGGTCCCGATGGAGGGCCTCGAGCGATGCGACGTTCGCACCGAGGTCGACGCCCATGCGGACCGCGAGGGCGAGGTCTCCCACGATCTCGTCCGCCCGCGTCCGGACGCGGGATTCGACGACCTTCTGGCCTTCCGCGACCGCCTTGAACACGCCCTCGAAGTCCTGGGAGGCCATCGAGGCATCCGCCCGGTTCAACAAGGCCTTCAAGGCGCCGCTCTCGTCGCCGAGGTGCGGGAGCGACGTACGCAGGGAGGAGATCTGGCGGGCCGCGTCTTCCGCGAGGAGCCGCTCCGCCCTCCCTCGGGCATCGGCCGCGAGGTCGAGCGCCCGGCGGAACTCTTCCGCCTTCGTCGCCAGGATCGCATCTTGGAGGATCCGGGAGGGCACCGACAGGTCGGCGCCGTTCTGCTCTCCGAGAGTCAAGATGAATTCCGCGCGCTCGATCGATTCCATGACCCGTTCCCGCTCCGCCCGCCTCAGTTCCTCGAAGGAGGACGCGATCGCCCTCTCCACCTCGGCCGGGTTCCGTTCCTGGTAAGCCTGGCGGGCGGCCTCGGCCAGTTTCCGGGCCCGCACCGTCTGGACGCCGAACCCTTCGACATCGGCGAAGGACCGGTGGAGTTCCTTCAGGCGGACCTCGACCGCCTTGTATCGGTCCAGGATCCCGTTGAGCGCCCCATCCGCCCGCTTCGCCAACGCGAGGGCTTCTTGGAACGCCCCCCGACGGATCGCCTCGCGCGCTCCGTTCAGGTCTTCCATCGGAGCCTTCAGGTCAATGCCCATGTTCGCCGCCGCGACGAACTTCTCGCGGGACGTGCCAATCGCGGCGATGACGCGTTGGAACTGGACCTGTTGGATAAGTTGGAATCCTTGCTTCGCGAGCTGGGCCCCCTCCTGATAGCCTCCTTTCCGGATCGCGCCCTCCGCCTTCTTGAACAGGTCCTCGGCGGGCCCCGGGTCCGCGCCCATGGCGCGGGTCTCTTGGACCAGTCGCGAGAAGTCGCCCGCCCGGCCGTCCAGGGAGCGCTGGAGCGCCTTTTCCGATTCCGCGCGGCTCTGGGCGAGCGCGTTCTTCGCCTTCTCGAAGTCCAGGTTCCCGATGTCGCCGCGCGCTCGTTCGATCAGGTTCGCGGCCTTCGTCGTGTCCGCGCCCATCTCCACCGCAGTCCTCAGGAGGTCCTCCGCCTCCCGAATCTCCTTCGTCAGGGCGGAGGTCAGGTCCTCCGTGATGGTATCGAGGCCTTCTTTCGTGAAATCGAGCGCGCTCTGGAAGTCGTTGTTCTCCATCGCGGTCCGGGCGCGGGAGAGGAGGTCCTCGATCGGGGCCACGCCCCGATTCAGGTTCTTCGCGGACAGGATGAGGGATTGGGCCTTCGAGAACGAGGAGGAGAGGTGTTCCTGGAGGATTTTCTCGCTCCGCTTCCACCCCTTCTTTGCGAGGTCGATCGCGCCGCCGAGGTCCTCGGATGCTAGCGCGCCCTCCGCCTTCGCCAGGGTCGCCGCCGTGTCCGCGAGGTCCGCGCCGAGGCCCTTGGCCAGTCGAGCCATTTCCGCGCTCGAGTCCACGATCGCGCGGGCCCGTTCCCGATAGATCCGCTTCCCGCGCTCGAGCGCTTCCGCGGACTTCTCGACCGAGGTCTTGTACTCCTTCGCGACCATCGCGGCGCTCGCTTCGGCGAGGGCCTTCTCCGCCTCGACGACGTTCGCGTCGACGCGACGTGCTTGGTCGATCACGTCCTGCGCGGCCTTCAGGCCGTCCTCCGCCGACTGGCGTGTCCGCGCGGCCTCCTTGACCTTCTCCTCCAGCTGTCGGCGCAGCTGGTTGTCCCGCAGGTATCCGCTCACGGTTCGAGGGCTCCGCTACCTCGGGGAGAGCTGGGGCTCCTCCTCCGAGGATTCGCAGACAACGCTCGGTGTTTCCGCGTATAAACGGGTGCGGCCTGATTATCACGGATGATTCGGGCCCGGGGCGGGGCCTCAGTTTGTGGCCGTCGTCGCAGGCGGGGTGGGGGCCACCGCGGCGCCCGTGTCCTCGTCCGATGGTGGGTTGTCTTCGGCGGGCTCCGGCCCGGCCTCTGCGGGCGTTCCCTCGGGCCGTTCCTTGTATGCGACACCCGCCTTCTCGGCCATCAGCTTACGAATTCCCTCCCGGTCCGTCGACTTCAGGCCAAAGAACTCGGCGAAGTACCGGGTCGTGGTGAGGGCGAGGGATCGGCCGGATGGCTTGCGGTTCACGAGGCCGAGGTCCTCGAGCGCTTTCGTGTGCTCGTACACCTTGGAACCGATCATGTCGAACAGATCGCTCTGCAGAAGCGGCTGATGATATGCGATGAGGGCCGCCGTCTTCAGCAGATCCCGCTCGATCTCCGGTGGCGCGAACGCACGGGCCCGCTCCGCGAACTCCGACCGGATCTGCATCGTCCATTTCGTCCCGATCTCGGCGACCTCGATCGCGCTTCCGCGCTCCGTGTAGTCCCGCGCGAGGGCTCGGAGGTGCTCCCGGATGGTGTCCGGAGCGAGGCGGGTCACCCGCGCGAGTTCGTCCGGGGTCAGCGCTTTTCCCGCGCTGAACAGTGCCGCCTCCACGATGGCCCGTTCGTTCATGGTCCCGCCTCCGGGGGGGCCTCGGGCTTCGGACCCAGGGCCGGAAGGGCCAACAGTTCCTCCGTCGGCAGGTCCGCCTCCATCGAGAGCCGCTTGACGAAGATCTCGCCGTGCGGGTACTCCTTCTGCCACAGCTTCACCTTCTCCAGGTGGGCGAGGAACAGGAGGGACATGAACACGGTCACTTCGTCCCACGCGTCCCCCAGGGTGAGTTGGTGCAGCGCGATCGGCTCCCCGTTGAACTGCGTAATCCGCGTCCAGGTGAGGGCAATGTCCTCAGTCAGGTCCTCTCCGTGGACCTTCTGGTGGAAGTTCGGCGCGAACTTCCGGATCGCCTGTTCGCGGAGGGCGTTCAGCTGCATCTGGATGTCCGCCTCGCGGCGGGCCTCGTCGAAGGCATCCATCAGCTCCATCAGGGTGACGGCGCGCCGACCCTCGCGATGGATCGCTTCCGTGAGGGGGGTCGCGGATCCCGCCAGGACGACCTGATTGTAGTCCAGGTCCGCTGGCTCCCGGAACATGTCCAGGTCCCAAGCGCCGTCGTCCGTCGGGGCCTCGGGAGGCATCGCGTCCAGGAGGACCTTGTCGCTCTGCATCTTCAGGATGGACCAGGCGAGGAAGACGAGCTTCCCCGCGGTCACGAAGTTCACCGCGCCATCCTTCTTCACCTTGTCCAAGAAGAGCTTCGTGAAGGTCACGAGGTTGATCTCCCAAGGGTCCAAGTGGCGCTCGAGGACGAGCTCAAAGGCCGCGACGATCGATTTCTCGAAGGGGTCGCGCACCGCGACGTGCATGCCCTGGTCGATCTCGTTCAGCATCGCGAGGTACCGGTTGATTCGATGCCCGCCCTCCGTCTCGCTGATCAGGGCCTTGTGGAACAGCAGGTGGTTCAGGACCGTCTGGTAGTTTTCGCTCATGCGGTGACCACCTCAGAGGGCTTCTCGTCCTCGATGTCCGCGAGGTTCACCCGCATGATGACCTCCGATATCGCCTCCGGAGTCATCGTGACGCCGATCAGGTGATCCGCCTCCTTCAGGCTCACCTTGCGCAGGGAGATCTGCACGAATTGTGCCGACTTGCTGTTCCGCCGGATCATCCGCGCGACTTTCTCCGCATTGACCGCATCGAGGTTCTGGTCGATCTCGTCGAGCAAGTAGAATGGCGACGGGTCGTACTCCTGGATCGCGAAGATCAGGGCCATCGAGGCGAGGGACTTCTCGCCGCCGGAGAGAGCCTCCAGGCGCAGGGCCTTCTTGTGGGCCGGTTTCACCTTCATGATGAGGCCCGCGTCGAACGGTTTCTCGGGATCCTCGAGGACCAGATCCGCCTCGCCGCCTTCGCTGAGTTCCGCGTACACGCGCTGGAAGTTCTCGCTGATCGCGGTGAAGACCTTGGCGAGGCCCTCCTTCTTGCGGTCCGTGAGCTGCGTGACGAGGTTGATCAGCTCCTCCCGCTGCCCTTCGAGGCGCTTGAACTCATCCTTGAGCTCGACCGCGCGCGCCTGCTGCGCGTCGTAATCCTCGAGGGCCCGCAGGTTGATCGGACCGAGGGCCGTGATCGCGGCCTCGCACTCTCCGATCGTCGACTTCAGTTCCTCGAGGCTGGGCAGGCGGCCTTCCTTCACCTCGACGGCCATCTCCCGCATGACCCGCTCCGCTTCGACGAGCTGCTCCTCCTGGACCTTCAGCTCCGTCTGCATCTTCAGGAGGAAGTCCTCCTTCGTCTCGATCTTGTGGATCACCTTGTCGAGGTCCGCCTCGCGGTCCGTCTTCTCCTTGTACGCGGCATCGCGGGCGTCCTGGAGGTCCTTCATCTTCTTGCCCATCTGGGTCTCCGTCTTCTCGAGCCCGCGGATCTCCGTCTCGAGGCGGCCGAGGGATTCCTGGAACGATTCGATCCGTTTCTCGTGCTCCTTCCGGAGGTCTTCCAGGTTCCCGATCCGGGTGTCGAGCTCCGTCCCGCGCTCGTTCAGGAACGTCGTCTGGGTCGCCATCGCCTCGAGCTTGGACCGGAGGCCGCTCAGCTCCTCCGCGAGGGTGGCGCGCCGGCCCATCAGCTCCTTCATCTTCGAAGAAATCTGCTGCGGGGTGGCCTCCATCACGGCCTTCTTCCGCTCGTCCCGCTTCCCTTTCAGCGCTTCGAGGTCCTTCCCGAATTTGTCGAGGTCCTCCTGGATCCGCGTCGCGGTCTTCTGTGCCTCCTCGAACCGCGCCTTGCGGTCCTCGAGGTCTTTCGTCGCGGCCGCCAGCTTCGCGGCAAACTCCTTCCGTTTCGACTCCAGGGTACTTGCCTTCACCTCGACGATCCCGGTCTTCCCGCCGTAATCCTTCAGGTTCCCTTCGAGGTCCAGGATCTCCTTGCGAAGGGCATCGATGCGGTTCGCGACTTCTTCGGCGTGGGCCTGGGCCTCCCGGAGCTTCTCCGCGATCTTTTCCAACTCACCGACGGAACCCTGCCCGAACTTCAGGGCCGACTTCTCCATCTCGCCGCCGACCATCGCGCCGGAGGCCTCGATCAGCTCCCCTTCGACGGTCACGAGGCGCACGCCGCCCATCCACTTCCGGGCCTCGTCGAGCGTCTGGACGACGAGCGTGTCGCCGAACACGTAGAAGAAGGCATCTCGATACTTGTCGTCGAAGTGGCACAGGTCGATCGCGAAACCGAGGCACTCCTTCGCGACGAGGATCGCCTTGCCCCGCGGTTTGCCGACGAGCATCTTGTTGAGGGGTAGGAACGTCGCGCGGCCGATCCGCCGCTTCTTCAGATAGTCGATGCACGAAGCCGCGACGCTGTCGTCGTCGACGATGATCGCCTGCATCCGCGCGCCCGCGGCGGTCACGATGGCGGTCTCGTACTGCGGCTCCACGTGGGCGAGCTGAGCCACGGTGCCGTGGATCCCTTTGATGGATCCGGTCTCGCGGCACTCGAGGATCGCGGACACCGCCGACGTGTATCCACGCTTCATGTTCTCTGCGACGTCCGCCTCCGCCTTGAGCTGCGCGTACTGGCGGGTCAGGCTCAGGATCGCGGTCTGCAGCTCCGCCTGCTCCTTCGCGAGCCGCGCCTCCTCCGTCCGCTTCTGGTGGAACTCTTCTTGGAGTTTCTGGAGGCTCTTGCCGGATTCCTTCGTGGACGAGGTGAGCTCCTTCAGCTGCCAGTCCGCATCGTCCAGCTCGACCTGATACTGCTTCTGGGATTCCTCGAGCAGGTCGATCTCGGATTCGAGGCGGGCCATCGCCTCCTTCGTCCGGTCCCCCTCGAGGACGATTCCTTTGAGCTTCTCCTCGACCTGATCGATCTCGTTGTTCAGCGTGATGATTTGCTTCTGGATGTTCAGGACCTTTGCATCGCTCTTGCTCGCCATCTCGTCGACGTCGTGGAGGTCCTTGTCCGCGTCCTTGATCTGTCCTTCGAGCTCGCCGATCCGCTTGTCCACCTTCTCGCGTTCCCGCCCGAGGGCGTCCAGCTCCTTCGTGACCTTGGCTTTCTCCTTGCTCGCCTCCGTGACCTCGGTCCGCTGCCCCTTCAGGGCCTCCTTCGAGGTCTCGATTCCGTCCGTGGCTCGCGCGCGCTCAATCCGGAGGCCGTCCAGCTTCTCCTTGAGCTGCTTCGCCTCCTCGCCGCCGCGGTCCGCCATCTCCTGTTCCAGTTCGCCGAGGCGCGCGACCGCCGCGTCGAGCTTCCCCCGCAGCTCCTCCTTTTGCGCCTCGAGCTTTCCCTTGTCCGCCTCGTGTTTCGCGATCTGCTCCTTCGTCCCGACGATCTGTCGCTCGATGAGCTCGCGATTCTTGTAGGCCATCTGGGCTTTCGCCGTCGTCAGACGTTCGTTCAGGTCGCGGTACTTCAGCGCTCCATCGCGGTCGGCCTCGAGCTGCTTGATCTGCTTGTCAATCTCGTCGAGGATGATCTTGATCCGCTCGAGGTTGTCTTCCGTCTCCTTGCGTTTCCCTTCCGCCTGCGAGATGTCGTCATCGAACTTCGTGATCCCGGAGATGTTGTCCAAGATCCGACGTCGCTCGATGGAGGACATCGAGACGATCTTTTGGATGTCCCCCTGTTGGACGAGGTTGTATCCCTCCGCCGAGATGCGGGCATGGGCGAGCAGGGAGTCGAATTCCGAGAGGGAGGACTTGCGTTCGTTGATGTAGAAGTACGAGTTGTAGCCCCCCTCCACGGAGGGGCTGAGGCCCACGTAGCGGGTCAGCTTCACCTCGTCCGACTCGATCGGAATCTGGCGGTCCGCGTTGTCGAAGATCAGGCTGACCTGGCAGGAATCGGCGCCCTTCTTGTCCTTCCCTCCGTTCCAGATCAGATCCGTCAGCTTGCCGGCGCGGATTGCCTTCGCGCTCTTCGGGCCCAGGACGAACAGGATGGCGTCCGAGATGTTGCTCTTCCCGGACCCGTTCGGTCCCGTGATCGACGTATAGCCCTGCAAGAACGGGATCGAGATTTTTCGCCCGAACGACTTGAAGTTCTCCATCTGGATCTCTTTCAGGAACAAGGGCGTCACCTGACCGGTGGAGAGTCAGCGCGCAGGCGCGCTGTAGCTACCCATCCCATCTATATCCTTCTAGTGTCCGACGAGGGTCAGACGAGAACGCGCAAGGGGTTGATGTCTATAAAAGCGTAGCGGGAATCGTTCGAATCGTGTTGACAAAGGTCGCGATGGAAACCGGTGATCTCGCGTTTCCGGCCGTATCCGACGACATTTCCTGCGCGGATGGCCGCCGTCCTATTGACCGTCGAGTCCCTGGTCAGCCGCATCCTTAAATGACCGGAGTCGGCTGCGATGGTATGCCTGGGCTCGTATTCTCGCGGGCCGCGGCTGGAGACCGGCGAACGTGATTATGGTCACGGGCGCAAGCGGCCTCCTCGGAGGCAACTTGGTAGTCGCCGCCTTGAACCGCGGACTCGACATCGCGGTCACGTACCACCGCTATGCCATCCGTTTTCC
>VBMR01000208.1 GCA_005878325.1 Methanobacteriota archaeon
CGGGCACAGCCCGTGTCCTCGTCCTGCTCATCGACTTCACGGATCTCGCTCCCGCCATGAACCACGACGGCGCGTACTTCGATGGCCGACTGAACGGCACGAGTGGGTCCGTCCAATCCTTCTATCGAGAAGTTTCACGAAATGCCTTCACGGTGGATGCGACCGTCCAGGCGACGTGGTTCCACAGCACCCACCCCCTCTCGTACTACGGCGCCGACAGCTCGACAGACGTGGACAATGCCAACGGTCCGATCTACCGGCTCGTCGTCGAGACCGTGCGACTCGCGGACGCGAGCGTCGACTTCTCCCAATTCGACACGAACGGGGACAAGGTCGTGGACCATCTCATGGTCGTCCACGCGGGCGGGGGCCAAGAGTCGAATCCGACGCAGAAGGACCTCATCTGGTCCCATCGGTGGGTGGTCGTCGATGCGGATCCGTCCACGTTCGGCTCCCAGTCCCTGACCGTCGATAATGTCCAGGTGTACGGCTACACGATGGAGAGCGAGGATTTCGTGATTGGGACGGTCGCCCACGAGTTCGGCCATGACCTCGGGCTGCGGGACCTCTACGACACGGACGGATCGTCGGAGGGCGCCGGCGTCTGGGACATCATGGCGGGCGGCTCCTGGAACGGTGCGCCCGCAGGGTCCAGCCCCGCCCACTTCAGCGCCTGGTCCCTCCTCCAACTCGGGTGGGTCACGCCGGGGGACGTGACGACCTCCCGCGTCGGCACGGCGATCGACGCCGTCGAGACCTCCGGCACGGTCCTCCGGCTCGGCATCCCGGGCAAGCCGCAGGAGTACTTCCTCGTCGAAAACCGGCAGCCCATCGGCTTCGACGCGGCCCTCCCGGGAAGCGGCCTGCTCATCTGGCACGTCGACGATTCGCTCGAATCGAACAACGACGACGCCCACCGCCACCTCGACCTCCTGGAGGCCGACGAACTCGTCTCGGGGGACCGGCCCACGCAATCCGGGGATCCCTGGCACGACACCTCGGCCGGCTGGGGTCCCGACACGACGCCCGACAGCCGAACGTACGGTGGGGGTACCACGGGGTGGCGGATCCGCGACATCTCCGCGAGCGGCGCCCCGATGACCGCGACGATCGCTCGCGACGTGACGAAGGACCTGGCCGTGTCCGCGATCCGCCTCCCCTTCACCGAGGCGGCAGGAAAGCTCGTCCGCACGGAGGTGGACGTTCGAAACGAGGGGGTGCGCGCCGCGAACGTCACCCTGACCCTGGACGTCTACCGCGACGCGCTCCAGCCTGCGAATCGGATGACGGGCTCCACCCTGACGCGCGGCGGCCTTCCGCCCCAGACGACCGCGACGTTCGCGCTCAACTTCACCCCAACGTCGACCGGACGGTACATCCTCCGCGCCCGCATCCCGGGAGCGGACGACGAAATCCCCTCGAACGACGAGCGAGTCGCCCACGTTCTCGTGAACGCGTTCCGATTCCGCGACTCCGCCGATTCGAGTTCCAACTGGACGCTGAACGGCTTCTCGAACGACCTGCACCGATGGCGCATTGTGAACGACAGCGAGGCGGACGGCGCGGCCCACAGTCGTCCAAGCGCGTGGCGGTTCGGTTACGTTGCGACCCTCTTCCCGAATCTCCTCGCTCCGCCGTGGCACATGCTCACGTCGGACCCGATCCCCGTCGTCCCGGGGCCGACGTACCTGATCTTCTATCACCGATACGACCTGACGGGCCGCACCGTCGAGATCCTCCCGATCGGGACGAACGACACGGACGAAGGGTCCGTGGAGGTGAGCTACGGAGGCGGACCGTGGATCCCGCTGGCCCGGTACCGCGGGCGGGACCTCGCGTGGCGCGGCGTGTCCCTCAACCTGACCGCGAACATCACGGGAGCGCTGAACCTCCAGGTGCGCTTCAACGCTAGCTCCGATGTCATGGGCAAGTCCGGCGGCTGGTGGATCGACGACGTGATGATCGCCTCCCTCGGTTTGGGCCGGGCCGCGATCCTGTTCGGCCCCGTTGGCGTCGTCGAGGGCCCCGCGGGCGGGAAGGTCCGGTTCGACGCCAAGCTGGCGAACATCGGCGAGTACGAGGAAGGATTCCGGCTGCAGGCGGGCGCCACCTATCCCGTGACGATCTCGACGACCGCGGTGGCCGACCCGGCCGCGGGCGCGTCCGTGACCGTGCAGGTCCGGGTCGCGGCGGGCCTCCCGATCGAGCTGATCCTCGCGGCCCTCTTCATCGTCGCAGCGGTCCTCGTCGCCCTCGCGGCCATCCTTCGGCGGCGTCGACGTTCCCGCCCCTAGGGGCGAAAGGTTATTCGCGCGCCTCGATGTTCGTCGCCCGTGACCGTGGCCCATGAGCTGCTGCGCCGCGGGGCCGTCGAAGAGCGCGCATACCAGGTGAACATCGCCCGCGCGTGCCTCGAGCGCTCGACCTTGGTCGTCCTGCCGACCGGGATGGGGAAGACGGTCATCGCGGCGATCGTGATCGCGGAGGTCTTGCGCCGCCATGGGGGCAAGGTCCTGTTCCTCGCGCCGACGAAGCCGCTCGTCGAACAGCACGCGGCTTCCCTCCGCGCCTTCCTCGTCGTCGATCGGATCGCGCTCTTCACGGGCGAGGCGACGTCCCCGGAGGAGCGGGAGCTCCTCTGGCGGGAGAACAAGATCGTCGTGTCGACGCCCCAGGTAATCCGGAACGACCTGAGGACAGAGCGCATCTCCTTGGACGACGTCAGCCTGATCGTCTTCGACGAAGCCCACCGCGCGGTCGGCGACTACGCCTATGTGGACGTCGCGGCGGCATACAAGGAGGTGCCGGGCCGCTTGGTCCTCGGCATGACGGCGTCCCCGGGCTCGTCCGCGGAGAAGATCCTCGAAGTGTGCGACCACCTCGGCATCACGGCGGTCGAGATCCGCACGGAGTACGACCCGGACGTGGTCCCATACCAGCACGACCTGTCCATCGAGCGCATTCCGGTCGATGCGCCGGACGTGTCGAAAGAGATTCGGGGCCTCCTCCAGGTCATCTTCGACGAGCAGGTCGAGCGCCTGAAGAAGATCGGCTTCCTTGCGGGCAAGCCCAAGGTGACGCTGAAGGACCTCCTCGCGGCGGGCAACGAGGCCCGGAAGCGACTCGATTCCGGCGTCCGGGACGGCCGCCTGTACGGCGCGATGACGGCGCAGGCGATCGCGATGAAGGCGAACCATGCGATCGAGCTCGCGGAGACGCAGGGCCTCGGCTCCCTGCGATCGTACTTCGACAGGATGGAGACGGAGGCGCGCTCCAAGGCCGACGTCCAATTCCTGAAGCACGCGAAGGTCCAGGGGGCGATGAAGCTCGCCCGCGAGTCCGACGTCGAGCATCCGAAGCTCTCGAAGACGGTCTGGGTCGTGCGGGAACAGTTCCTCCAGAAGCCGGATTCGAAGGTGATCGTGTTCGCCCACTACCGCGAGACGGCGGATCGGGTCACGCAGGCCCTCGCCCGCCTCCCCGGACTCCGGCCGGTCCGGTTCGTCGGACAGGCCTCCCGCGGGGAGGACATCGGGCTGTCGCAGAAGGAGCAGGTCGACATCCTCGAGCGCTTCAAGGCGGGGGACGTGAACGTGATCGTCGCCACGTCGATCGGCGAGGAGGGCCTCGACATCCCTCAGGTGGACCTCGTCGTCTTCTACGAGCCCGTGCCCTCCGAGATCCGGACGATCCAGCGGCGGGGCCGCACGGGTCGGAGCGCGGCGGGTCGGGTCGTCATGCTTGTGACGAAGGACACCCGAGATGAGGCGTACTTCTACAGCGCCCGGCGGAAGGAGCGGAAGATGCACCAGGAGCTCGACCGGCTGCGCAAGGAACTGAAGCAACGCATCTTCGTGGGTGATCCGGGAGGGGAGACGTTCGTCACGGCGGCTCCGGAGAAACGAATCGAAGCGCTCCGCGAGGAAGCGCGACCCGAACCGGA
Organism: Methanobacteriota archaeon; assembly: GCA_005878325.1. Classification (GTDB taxonomy): domain Archaea; phylum Thermoplasmatota; class Thermoplasmata; order RBG-16-68-12; family RBG-16-68-12; genus RBG-16-68-12. Next base: position 3,944 of record VBMR01000208.1, read on the forward strand.
GCGTCCTCGAGAACCCGCGAAGAAGGGACAGACGACCGTGGAGGACTTCTGACCGCATGACTCGCCTTAATATCACGGACATACGTACGGCGCGGGACGGTCCCGGATGAACCGCTGCCCCGAATGCGGATGGGAGATCGACCCCGAGGCCGAGATGTGCCCGAACTGCGGCGCCTTCCTCGCCGACTACGATGACATGGAACCGTCGGAGGGTTGAGCGCCCTCACCGCCGGAACAGGTCCCGGGCCGCGGACGCCACGAACTCCCGGAAGCTCCCGGTCGGCGGTGGGATGTCCCCGCGGACGACTTCGCCCGAGGCCGCGTCGAGCAGGATCGGGAAGGACCGTCCGCG
>VBMR01000210.1 GCA_005878325.1 Methanobacteriota archaeon
CCATCGGTCGCGACGCGTGGGAAGTCCTTCGAATCGAAGCCGGTGTGCCGCGGTTCGGGCCGGACATGGACGAGGACACCTTGGCCCTCGAGGTCGCGCCCGAGTCGGCGATCAGCTTCACGAAAGGTTGCTACGTCGGGCAGGAGGTCGTCGCCCGCGGCACCTACGTCGGGCAAATGCGTCGGAAGCTGCTCGGTCTGCGGATCGATGGAGACCTCCCTCCGACGCACGGCGATCCCGTGTCCGCCGGAGGACGCGAGGTTGGCACCGTCACGAGCGCCGCGTGGTCTCCGACCCTTCGGAGCGGAATCGCGTTGGCCCTCCTTCGCCTGGACGCGGTGTCGGATGGAAACGCGCTGTTCGTGGATCGCGCGGGCTGGGCCCTCCGAGCGAAGTTGAGTCCGTTGCCGTTTGTCGCCGCCTCCGCCTGAGCCAGATCGACGTCACGATCGAGCCTCGGACCGTCTGGCCGTACCGTTTGCGCATTGAACCCGGGCGATCGGTGGCCGATATTCTCAACTCGTGGAACGTTTCGGTGCTTCCGTTAGCCTTAATTCGTGACTCACCATGTCCTTCGCGTTGGGTTCGGTGGGACTGCGATTCGTCGCAGGCACGCCGGGGAGAGGCCCAACCCGTTGAAGCCTGGAGAGGGGTTGGAATGTATTCGCGTTGGAGTGGAGAGCTAGCTCGCCTATCGAATCGAACTTCGTGGCGGCGCATCGTCGCATTCGCGCTCGTCGCCGTCACGTTTGCGTCCGCGTTCCGGCGTCCTTGCGTTTCGACTCCATTCCGACGGATCAAGACTTCTATTATCTCGTCCAATTCAACGGTCCTGTCACGCCGGCGATGAAATCCGCTCTCGCCGCGACGGGCGTCACGATCCTTGACTACATCAACTACAACGCGTTCATCGTGCGCGCCGACAGCGCGTCGATGTCCCGAGCGACCTCCCTCTCAGTCGTCCGGTGGACCGGCGTGTTCCAGCCCGCGTACAAACTCAGCCCCCGCCTCTCCGATGAATACGGAACGATTGTTCAGGCTGCCCTCGATCGGGCGAAGAGTGGCGCAGACGCATCGGGCGGCGTCGTGACCGCGATCGGCTCCGGCGTCCCCGCGAAATCCCTCTCCGTGGACTCGTTCGGCGCGCCGACGTCGGCGAGCGCGCGGACCGGTTTCGGCCCGAGGGCCACGGCAGTCTCGTCCAGCCCCTCCGCGAGTGCCTCATTCGGAGGCGCTGCCGTCGACTCGAAGCGCATTACGGTCGACGTCACGTCCTTCGAGCGAACGCGGGTATCCGAGGTCGTCCACGCCGCGTCGTTCCTCGGCGGACAGCAGATTGCCTATTCCTACTCCCAATCCGGCGCCGTTCGCGTCGAGGTTGAGAAGGCCGCGGTGGGTCTCCTCGCCCGCGTGCCCGGGGTCATGTTCATCGACCGATCCACACAGCCATACGTCTTCAACGACCTCGCCCGCTGGGTCATCCAGAGCGGGAACCCGGACACCTTTGCGACCCCGGTGCACGAGCACGGCATTTACGGGACCGGGCAGACGGTGACCCTCGGCGACACGGGGATTGACTTCAAGCACCCCGCGTTCTGGGATCCCGGCAACACGACGCCAGGCCCGAACGCGCGGAAGCTCACGGACTATTATCCGGCCTGCACCGACCACTGCGATGGCACGGACAACTTCATCAACCATGGGACGCACACATCGGGCTCCGTCGCCGGCGACGACGGCACGTGGCATGTCTATGACGGCACTCCGGATGGATCGAACGGCGCCAAGGGTCCGCACGACGGGCAGGCTTTCGACGCCCACATCCAGGTCACGGATATGTCGGATGACGGCTTCTTCGTCTACTTCGACTCCATCACGGCCGTGTGGCAGCGGGCCGTCAACCGCAGTTCCTGGATCCACTCGAACAGCTGGGGCTCCTGCTGCAGCGAATATATCCAGGAGTCGGCGGACACGGACAACTTCATCTGGAACAACCAGGACTTCCTCGTCGTCTTCGCGGCCGGGAACTCGGGCTCGGCCCTGAACACCATGAATCCTTTTGCCGGCGCGAAGAACGTGATCGCGGTCGGGGCGACGTCGAACGGGGTGGGACTCGAGAACGTCGCTTCGTTCAGCAGCCGCGGACCCATGGCGGACGGACGGCTGAAGCCGGACGTGATGGCGCCCGGCGTCTCCCTGTGGTCCGCCGAGGGGAAGGATCCCGGCGGCGACGGCACCGGGTACTTCCAGCTCAGCGGGACGAGCATGGCGACGCCGACCGTCTCGGGCGGCGCGGCCCTCGTCCGACAGTACTACATGGATGGTTGGTATCCAACGGGAGCCTCCGTCCCCGCGAACGCCTTCACACCTTCCGCGGCATTGATCAAGGCGACCCTCATCAACAGTGCCGTCGAGATGACCGGGAGCGGCGCATACGCGAACGGCGAATCGTACTACCCGAACGACAACCAGGGCTTCGGCCGCATCCTCCTGGACAATGGCCTGTTCTTCGCCGGCGACGGCCGCGGGCTCGTCCTAGACGATCATCGGGCCGGAATTAACACGAACAACTCCGTGTCGTACGCCCTCTCGGTCGGGGACTCCACCATCCCGGTGGAGATCACCCTCGTGTGGTCCGACTATCCCGGGACGCCCGGGACCTCTCCGAACTTGGTCAACGACCTCGACCTCACGGTGACGGCGCCGGATGGGACGGTGTACCGCGGCAACCAATACGCGGGGATGAACCCCGGCGAGTCGGTGCCGAACCCGGCCGGCCGAGACGCGTTGAACAACGTGGAATCCGTGCTCGTGATCTCGAACGTTCAATCCGGCCCGTGGACGGTGGACGTTTCCGGATTCAACGTCCCACAGGGGCCGCAGAGCTTCGCCCTCGTCATGACGGGCGGAATCGCGACGAACCGGGGCAGCATCCAGCTCGACCATGAGCGATACCAATCCACCGCGACGGTCAACCTCAAGGTCGTGGACACGGGCCCGAACGTGAACCCGGGAGCTCCGGACACCCTGACGGTCAACGTGAGCTCGACGACGGAGACGACCCCTGAGGTCGTGACCTTGACTGAGACGAGCAACCAGAGCTCCGTGTTCGCCGGCTCGATTCCCCTCCAGGCGGGTGCGCCCGTCGGGGGAGACAATATCCTGCAGGTGACGAACGGCGACACGATCAGCGCGGTATACTTCGATGCGGACGACGGCCAGGGAGGTTCGGGGCCGGTGAACGACTCGGCGGTCGTGGACGAC
>VBMR01000055.1 GCA_005878325.1 Methanobacteriota archaeon
TCGACACGAACCTCTTCAGCATGGGCGGGCCGTACGGGGTCTGGCCCGACGCCCTCTTGATTGTCGCGGCGATTGCCGCCGCGGCCTTCCTCGTCGCCCGCCGGGTCCGGCGCCGCAAGGTTCGTCCTGGCCCGCCTCCCGCCACGTGACCTGCCCTGCGCGCCCTCGTGTCACTTCCGCGCGATAACGTTTTATCCACACCCGAGTTTGTGGACCCCAGCCGCCTTGTGGGGCGGGAGGGGTTCCGTGCTGTCCCAGGCCACGGACAAGATTCCCACGTATGTTGCCGGCCTAGACGATCGGCTCGGGGGCGGGATTCCGCGGGGACAGATCGTCCTCGTCGCGGGACCTCCCGGATCCCTCAAGTCCTCCTTCGTCTACCGGATCCTCTTCCATGAGGCGAAGGAGCGTTCCGCGAGCGGCCTCTATTTGTCGATGGAGCAGAGCCGCGCGTCCCTCGTCTCGCAGATGACCTCCCTCGGAATGGAGCCGGCCCACGCGAAGGGCGTGCACATCATCGACGTGCGCGCACTTCGGCGGGAGATCGAGGAGGTGCGCGAGCAGCCCCGATGGCTCCTGGGCCTGCGGCGACAACTCGCCCGGTACAAGGAGGAAATGGGCTGCGACCTGATCGCCCTCGACAGCCTGGACGCCCTCTACGCCCTGGCGCCGTTCGAGAGCCCGCGGAACGAGATCTTCCAGTTCTTCGAGGAGCTGCGGGATCTGAACGCGACGACGTTCCTGGTCTCGGAGATGCCGCGCGACGCGACGGCCTTCGCGCACTTCGGCGTCGAGGAGTTCCTCTCGGATGCGATCATCCACCTGCGCCTGCGGGAGGTCGATGTGGGCATGAGCACCTCGGTCCGGCGGTACATCGGAGTCGTGAAAATGCGCGGGGCCGAGCATGACCTCGACTACTTCCCGCTCCTCGTGGAGCGCGGGAACTTTGAGATTGTGTCGGAATGACCGATGGCACCTCCCTCCAGTTCGTCTTGACTCCGGGCGCGGTGTTGCCGCTCGTCGCCCTCCTGGTGAGCGGCTTCCTCGGCGCCTATGTCTTCGGCCTGAACCCCCGAGGCTCCGCGAACCGCTCCTTCTTGTGGGTCATGCTCGCCTTCGTCATCTGGGACATCGGCGAGGTGGTCCAGCGGTCCTTCGCCGCCGGGACGACGGACACGATGTTGTTCTGGGAACGGTTCACCTGGGTCGGGATCGTCCTGGTCCCTGCGACCCTCTACCATCTCGCTCTGACGTATCCGACGAAGAGCGAGTGGCTCCGGAGGCCGGGGGCCCTTGCCGTCCTCTACGCGCCCGCCCTCGGCTGGATCTACCTGGTTGCCGCGACGAACCTGATCATCGACGGGATGTCCTCGAACGCCTTCGGCCCGAGCGCGCGCGTCGCCCCGACCTACCTCTACTTCGCGCCCGTGTTCTTCGTCTGGATGTTCTCCTCCGTCACGCTGTTCTTCCGAGCCTGGTGGCAGATTCGCAAGACGCCGAGCCGATGGATGCTTGGCGTCGTCCTCGCAGGCCTGGTCGCGGGAACGGTCCCCGCGGCCGTCACGGAACTGATGTGGCCGATCCTTACGGCCGCCAATACCCGCGTCGGGCTCGGATCCCTCTACACGCTGGAGTGGTCGGTGTTCATCGCCTACGCGGTCCTGCGGTACCGGTACCTCGTGATCGAGCCGGTCACCGAGGCGCGGATGGCCCGAGCCCCGCGGCATCGCCTGGAGCGCGGCTTGAACCACCTGGTCCTCGAGCACGGCCGCGCGGTCGCCATGGGAGCGTTCCGCGACATCGTCTCCTCGACGCCTGGGTTGTGCGTCACCGGCCTCACCCCGGCACGGGTCGCGTCGCACTTCGGGCTCGAGCGCACGCCGGTCCTCTGGGTGACGTCCGTTTCGAACGACTCGCGGACCGTCCGCCCAAACGCCCTGGATTTCGAACTCGTTCACACGGTGGTCAAGTTCCTTCGGGAAAATCCGGAGACCGCGGTCCTCCTGGACGACCTCGACTATCTCGCGAACGCGGCGGGCTTCGACGCGGTGGCGCGGTTCCTGAAGCGCGTGACGAACCAGGCGAGCGCCTCGAAGGGGACCGTGATCGTCGCCGCGGGTCATGGGACCTTCACGGCGGATCAAGTCGCCCTCCTCCGCGGTGCGGTGGACCGTTTCCTCGACGTGAAGGAGGCTCCGATGTCCTCGCCCTCGGGTTCCGACCACGTGCTCATGACGATCAACGCGCAGGATGCGCCCGTCGCCCTGCCCCTCGTCGGCGCGCGGCGCGGCTTGCTGCTCACGACGGAACATCCGGCGAAGGCGCGCCTCCGGTACGGAGAGCGATTCGAGATCGTCTGGGTCACCGACCATCCGGAGCCGGAGGTGCAATGCGTCCGTCCCAAGGCCCTCGACACGGAGGGACGGCGCGCGATCTCCAACTATGCCGCGGCCCATGGCGGGACGGACATCGTCCTCGTGGGGCTGGAGCAGCTCGCCCTGTATGTCGACGTGAGGGCGTGGCTGCCGTTCGTGAAGGACAGCCTCGACCTGGCGACCCTGCACGGCTGCCGGCTCTTCCTGACCGTCGCCCCCGAAGCGATCCGGTCGCAGGAACTTGCGATGCTCGCGCGCCGATTCGACACGGGCGTCGCGGCGACCCTCAGGACGTCTCCGTCTTCAGCACCGACCACAGCCGCTCCTGAAAGTCGAATTCCCTATCGAGAACCCTCTGCATGAACAGGACGATCTGACCCTGCGGGTCCAAGCCGTTCCGCCGGCAGTACTCCCGGAACCGTCGCAGGACCTCCGCGTCCACGCGGATGTTGAACTGCACCTTCTCCCCCGACCTCGGCGGGACCGTGCGCGCCATGGCCTCAAGAGGGTCGGGGACCTATTTGTCGGTTTCTACAGTTCCTCTCGAATCATAGCATTTCGTAGCATTCGTAGCAACTAAATAGGTGATAATCATTCTTGGGAATAGTGGGAGAAGTCCTATCCATGACCGGAATCGCATCGCTGAAAGCATCGTCGGCGCGCCTCGCAGAACCAGGAATGGAACCCCCTGGTTCGGTCGACGCTGCCCGCGTGGAACACCGCCTCCAGGAGGATCTGTTCCAGAGCCTCGTGGAGTCTGCGGACTACGTGGACGTGCGTTCGCCACTCCCGGCCCGGAGTGACGGGGCGCTCCAACTTGCGACGCCGGAGGCGATCCGTGCCGCGTTCTCCGAGTCGTGGGAGGCCCTCTCCCATTCTTTGGGCCTGGGCATCCCGTCGGACAAAGCGCTCCTCGGAGTTCGGGACCTCGTCATGTACGACATTCCTGACGGGACCCGGTCGACCCTCTCCGTGCCGGTCGACCACGACGTCGAGGCGGACGCGGGCCTGTATTGCCTCGCCCTCGTCCACACGTTGGCCAGCCTGGGCGCGAAGGCGAATGTGATCCTGACCCACACGACGTACAATCGGGACCGCGGTCCGGAGGAGACGAAGCGGTTCCTCGACGTCCTCGCGAAGGGCATCGATCCGTTCCGCGCGTACGCGCGTCGCCACGGCCTCGCGATCCACCTGGAGGGGATCGGAGCGGGATACGAGCTGGAGGGCGCCTTCCGCCGCGCCTTCCCCTTGCCTCCGGAGCCGAAGTTCGACGCGCACTTCCTGATGGATTACGAAGAGGAATGGTTCCTGACCCCGGAGGGCCGCGAGCTCCTCGGCGTCCTGCCGATGATCGACGTCGTCGTGCGGCACACGAAGCTCGGGATCGCGGGCGGTTGGATCCCGACGCGGATGCGGAAAGCCTCCTACGTCTATTCCCAGAACGGCTCCATCCACAGCAATTGGAACTACGAAGAGTACGCGACGATGGTCGCGGTGACGTACCTCTCCAAGGTCCTCCACCAAGGGGAGGGCCTCTCGAAGACGTATTCGACGGTCGACGAGATGAAGGAGCGTCACCGGGATCGCGAGATCAAGATGCGCCAGAAGATCGTCCGGCACCGACCCAAACCGAAGAAGCTGTTCGACCTCGGTTCGCCCGTCGGCCTGATTCAGGTGTACGCCTAAAGAGGAGCGTCGTAGAAGAAGAGGGCTCGACGACCAGGATGTAGCTCCCGTGGCTGATCGAGGTCAGCGATTTCCCCCGAAGGAACGGGAAGGAGGTCCGCATGAAGTTCTGGATGACGTCGAGGGTCGCTCCAAAGAGGTCCTGATCGATGGCCGTCTCTCCCGGGCGGGTCTTCGCGCCGATCAGCGTGCCGTCCCGGTAGGTCAGGAAGACGGCCTTGATCGAGTATCGGCGGGCCTGGAATCGTCGGATCGCCTCGGAAATCCGTTCCCGGCCGATCGGATAGAGCGTATAGTACGCGCTCGCGGCGACGAAGATGAGGAGGGTGGAAAACGGTGGGGGGATCGCTTGGTGCGACAAGCCGATGTAACCGTTCGTCGCGAGGCCCAAGATCAGGACGAGCGTGAAGGTGGTCATCAGCCCGGACGCGCGCCGCGCGAGCGCAACGCTACTCTCTCGTACGATACGGGACAGTCGATACAGGTTCCGAATTCCAAGGACCGAATACACGAGGATGTAAAGCAAGTAGATCGCGAAGACCGCGGGACGAAAGACGGCGCGCCACAGCGGTGTCTGCGCAGTCGGCAGCTCGAGACCTTCGATGCCGAGAAACAAGATCATCATGAGGACAACAATCGTGATGAGCATGAAGGTCCAATAGACACGTCGCATCCGATCCACGTACACGAGGGTGAAAAGCAGGAAGAAATTCACTGCAAGGGTGATTCCCGTGAGGCTCACGAGGGCGTAGATTTGGGCCAACCCATACGCGTCAGCTGGGGCATTGAAAAACAGCCAGTCGCCGATCGCGTAAATGCCGGCGAAGCAGCAACAAAATAGGAAGAAGGTCTCGGTCCAGGTGTGCCAGCGATCCCTAAACACTTGGAGGGAGACGAGGAGAAGCCAGGCGGCCGCTGAGATCAGCGGCACGTTGCGCAGAATGTCGAGCCAGTCGACCATCCGCCCATCCGGGAGGTGTTCGTCGGTGCGATATAAACGATGCCCAATAAATAGCCGTCCCAACCATCTGGCCCAGGCCGTCACCTGTCGAAACCGAGGTCGTCCTCCATGAACAAGCGAAAGCCGTCGGTTCTGTTCGATCTCGGCGGGACCCTCGTCGACCTGAAGGGCATCGTCGCGTCAATGGCGAGGCAACTGGAATCCATCCGTCTCCGGGGTCCCGTGCCGCTTGCGCTCGACTGGGCTCTCGGGACCGCAAAGCTCCTGCCCGCTGCCCAGGGGCGGAAGTTCCGGCCGGAGCGCGAGATTGCGGCCGATGTCCTGTGCGCCCTCCTGGAGAAGCGAGGTCGGTCGGACCCAAAGGGCGAATCCGTCCGCCTGGTCCAAGAGGCCTGGAATGGCTTTGTGGAGATCTGTGCGTTCCATGCCGACGCATCCGTGGATTGGCTCCACAGTCTCCGGTCCAAGGTCGCAGGATTGGGGGTCGTGACGGATGGCGACACGGAGGCGGTTGCCGCGGTCCTCCATCATCTGGGCCTCTCCGACGCCTTCGATTCCGTGACGGTGTCGGAGGCCGTCGGCGCGTACAAGCCGGATCCTCGAATCTATCGCGCCGCCCTCAAGTCCCTCCGTGCGAACCCGGCCGCGACCGTGTTCGTCTCCGATTCGGCGCTGGACCTCCAGGGAGCCGCAGGCCTCGGAATGGGCGCAGCATGGATCCGTCGCGGACTGTTCCCGGAACTCGCCGATGCGCCCCCGCGGACGATCGTCCTCTCAAGCCTACAGGACGTCGACACGATCGTTCGCCGATTCTCGAGGACCGCGCGATTCGTCTCACGCTGACCGCGGGACCGGCTTCTTCGTCTGCTTCAGTTGCCCTCGATACATCTCCAGGAGTTCGTGGACCGTCGTCGCGTCCTCCGGCCCCTTATCGTCCCGCCACCGGCCCGTAAACCGAGGGAACCGAATCGCGAGTCCGGCCCCCGGTCGGATCGCATCCCAGGCGGCCGTGTGGACCGGGCTGATCGTGAGTTCCGCCCCGCGGACCTCGAGGACCGCCTCGGGGTCAAACCAGACGTCCGCCTCGAGTTTCGAATCGACCCGCGGCGGGCGGCGGTCTCGTCGCCGCGACTTCAATCTCTCCGGTAGCGTTCGCAGAGTCTCGTCGTCGAAACCGGTTCCGAGTTTGCAAGTCGTGCGGAAGACGTCCGCTTTTTCGTCGTACGCCGCCATCAGGAGGGCTCCGTACGATCCGGCCCGTTTCCCGCGGCCCGCGAACGCCCCCACGATCACCAGGTCGATGGTGTCATTCAGCTCCGCGCTGTATTCCTTCTTGAACTTGATCCACTGGAATCCGCGGGCCCCCGCTTCGTAGCGGGAGTCGAGCGCTTTCGCCATCAGGCCCTCGCATCCGGCCTGGAGTGCCTCGTCGAAGAACGCCTCCGCCTCTTTCACATCGCTTGTCACATGGACCTTGGACAGCCGGATGCCCTCGGCTGCTTTCATCATGGACTCGAGGTTCTTCCTCCGGTCAGAGTACGCTCGCGGGGTGAGATCTTCACCGTTCCGCAGGAGACAATCGAATGCGAACAGGGTGACGGGGAATTCCTTGGCCATCCGCTCGACGTCCGTCTTGCGTCCGCGGCGTCGACTCACTTCTTGAAACGGGAGGAACTCTCCGGTGTTCGCGTCCACCGGGACGGCTTCGCCTTCCAGGATGGCCTCGCGGTCGCGGACGGCGGTCTTCAATCCCTCGACGATCTCCGGGAACTGGCCCGTGATGTTCTCGAGATGGCGGGAGAACAGCTGGATCTTCTCCGGGGAGACGTGCGCCTGCACCCGGAGGCCATCGTACTTGTATTCCAGGGCGGCCTTGTCCATTCGCTCCAAGATTGCCTCCAGGGTCTCGAGCCGCTCCGCGAGCATCGCGCGGATCGGACGGAACAGCTTCAAGTGGATTTCATCGAGGCCCTTGAGTCCCTTCGCGGCGACGACCCGGGCGACCTCTCCGAGGTCCGAACACACATTGTAGGCCCGCTCCACGCGGTCTCGATCCGCTTTCGTCGCGAAGGTGGAAGCGAGTGCGTCGATGATCGTCATGTCCGCGACTCCGAGTCGCATCTTTCCGACGACCATTCGGACGATGTACCGGGCCTCGCGAGGCGAGGCGTGGCCCAGCAGGTCCGAGAGCAGCCGGATCTTGCGTTCCTGGCTCCCTTCTCCCGATTCGCGGGCGATCGCATCGAGGTTCTCATAGACCTTGGCGACCGTGAGGGGGGTCGACTCGAGGGACTTCTGTCGTCGGGTCGCGATGGCTTCCTCCGCGACGAGTCCCACGTCTCCTTTCTCCTTCCACATTCGCTGGATGCGCGCTTCCTCGAGGCCCGTCGCGTGGGCGAGCACCCGGGTCACCATTTTCTCCGCGAGGCCCAGCTCGATGCCTTCGTAGTCCGGATGGATTCGCCCCTGGGTCAGGTAGACGACCCGAGCGAGGTCCTCTTTCGGGGTCGCGCGGACGAGGCCAACGAGGAGCTCCGTCATTTCCAGCCGTTTCGTCGTCGCCTCGATCCGGTCGTACACTTCCACGAGGTCTGCGAATCGCATCTGCCGATGCAAGGCCGGGGACTGTCTTTAAGGATTCGGGACGGTCTGGCGAATCCTACCATTCAGCGAATCCGCTTCACGGTCGTCTCGACGATTGCAACGCTTTGCCCCAGATAGGCGGCCGGATCGAGCGCGGCCTCGATCTCTTTTTTGGCGAGCACGTTCGTGACGCGCGGCTCCGCGACCAACGACTCCCGCAGGTGGACGCCTTTCGTCCGTGCGCGCTGGGCCATCTCTCGGACGAGCTTGTGGGCCTCCTGTCGCCCCAGGCCTTTGCCCGCGAGGGCCATCATGACCGCCTCCGCCATCACCTGGCCCTTCGTCGCCTCGAGGTTCTCCTTCATCCGGTCCGGGTAGACCCGCAGTGTGCGGAACACCTCCGTCGTCCGCGCGAGCATCTCGTCGATCAGGACGCACGCGTGCGGGATCAGGATCCGCTCCGCGGCGCTGTTCGTCAGGTCCCGCTCGTGCCACAACGACACGTTCTCCAGGGCAGGGATCACGAGGGACCGAACGATGCGGGCCAGGGAGCACACGTTCTCCGAGGCGACCGGGTTCTCCTTCTGGGCCATCGTCGAGCTGCCGACCTGCTTCGTCGTCTCGAAGGCCTCGGCGACCTCGCCGATCTCCGTCCTCTGGAGATTCCGCACCTCCGTGCAAAACTTCTCCAGGGACGCGGCCACGTTCGCGACGATGCCGATGAACTCCGCGTACCGGTCGCGGTCCACGACTTGGGTCGCGGCTTCCTCCACGCCGACGCCGAGGTCCGCCAACGCCGTGGCCTGGATGTCCGCGGCCCGAGGTCCGAATGCCGCGCCCGTCCCCACGGCGCCGGACATCTTCCCCACGACCACCCGGGGCGCGGCCTCCCGGAGCCGGTCCCGCTGGCGGGCCGTCTCGGAGGTGAACACGGCCATCTTCAGGCCGAACGTGATCGGGACCGCCGCCTGCCCGTGCGTCCGCCCGAGCATGATCGTCTTCTTGTGCTTCGTCGCCAGGTCCGCGAGGGCCTCGATGAGCTCTCGGAGGTCCTCGTCGATCAGGCGGATCGCGTCTCGGAGCTGGAGCGCCGTCGCGGTGTCCAGGATGTCGTTGCTCGTCGCCCCGAGGTGCACGTATTTGCCGGCGTCCCCTTCGCACGCCTCCGCGAGGGCGAGGACGACCGCCATCAGGTCGTGCCGCGTCTCCTTCTCAAGGGCCTCGACCCGTGGCACGGTCACGGACTTCGTCGAGGCTTTCTTCCCGATCTCGGCCGCGGCCTCCGGCGGGATCAGGCCGACCTTCGCCTCCGCCCGGGCGAGCGCCGCCTCGACGTCCAGGAGGCGCTGGAGCCGGGCGCCCTCCTCGAAGATCCCCTTCATCTTCGGACGACCGTACCGGAAATCGATGGGGCAGAGGAGGGACATGCCTCTCGCCGCCGGAAGGCCCCGACCCATTATGGAACTTTGGGCGCGCGCTCGGGTGCGTCCGGAGCGGAGGCGGCATCCGTCGGCTCGATCGGGAGGAGGATCGTGAACGTGGATCCGCGGCCCGGTTCCGACGCGACCTCGATCGTCCCGTCGTGGGCCTCCACGACGTGCTTCGCGTACACGAGTCCGAGGCCGAGTCCGTCCTCCCGTGGCTTCGTCGTGAAGAAGGGTTCGAAGGCCCGCGACCGGATCTCCTCGTCCATGCCGGGTCCCGTGTCCGCGACCGTGATTATGAAGTGTTGATCGTCGCCCGCGAGCCGGAGCGTGACGGAGCCCGACGTCGTCGCCTGAAAGGCGTTCTTCAGGAGGTTCACGACCGCCTGCTGGATCCGGAGCGGGTCCACCGCGGCGATGAGCGGCTTCGACGGGACATCGCGGACGAGCTTCACGGACTCCTGGCGGAAGGGAGCGGTCTGCTCGATCGCCGCGTCCAACAGGCCCCGCACGTCCACGGGGATCCGCTTCACGTCCTGCGAGCGCGTGAGGGACAGGAGTTCCGCGAGGATGCTCGTCGCGAAGCGCCGCTGGGAATCGATCTTCGCGAGTTTCTCCAGGGCCTTTGGGTCCTTGAGTCCGCGGGCGAGGTTCGCGGACAGGAGGGCGATGTTCGTGAGCGGCGTGTTGATTTCGTGGGCGATGAACGTCGCGACCTGGGAGGCGGAGGCGCGGCGCTCGCTCTCCAGGAGCCGGCGCTGGTATTCCTTCTCCGGGGTCACGTCCCGGACGACGACCTGGACGTACGGCTCGGTCCCCTCTTCGCGGATCACCCGGGAGCGGGCGTGGAGGAACCGTCGCTCGCCCCCTTCCAGTTCGATGTAGGTCTCGAACGGTTCCACGACGGGGCGGTCGTGGAGCAGTTCGCGGAGGTACGTCCGATTCTTCTCCAGTTCCCGGGCGGGAACGAGCTCTCCCAGGTTGATCCCCCGCAGCGCGCTCGGGTCCTTCCCCTCGATCAACGCCGCGGCCGCGGGGTTCAGATCGAGGATCGTCCCGCGTCGGTCGATCAGCAGGATCGCGTCCGCGGCCGCCTCGAACAACTGGCGGAACCGCGCCTCGGAGCGTTTCACCGGCAGCTTCTCCGTCGGAGAGAGCATGGAGACGTTTTGGCCGATCGCCTCCTGGGCCGTGTATCCGTACATCCGTTCCGCGCTCGCGTTCCAGCTCGTGATCGTGCCGTCGAGGTCCTTGCTGAAGATCGCGTCTTCCGACCCCTCGACGATCGCCGCGAGGTGTCGTCGGGCCTCCCGCGCCGCGACCCGGTCCGTGATGTCCACGAGGGTCGTGATGATCGTCTGCTGGTCCCGGAGGTCGAGGTATTCGACGGACATCAGGGCATGGAGCACGTCGCCCCGTTTCGTTCGGACGACCACCTCCGCATCCCGGATCGTCCCGCGTTCCCGGAGGCGCTCCGCGAGCACCCGACGTTGCTCCGGGTCGACCCACAGGCCGAGGTCCAGGGACGTCTTCCCGATCACCTCGGTCCGTTCGTGGCCGAACATCTTGAGGAACTCGCCGTTCACCTCGATGAAACGGCCGTCCCGCAGGAGGCTGATCCCCATGGGCACGGGGCTCGCCTGGAACGCTTTCTGGAAAGCCTCCGTGGACGCCTGACGGGCGGCCTCCGTGTGGTCCCGCTCGAGGACCTGTCCGATCCCGGCCCCGATGTCCTGCAGCAGATCGAGGAGGAGTTCGTCCGGTTCCTCCGCCGACCGACCGTACACGACCGCCACGGCCTCCGGACCGAAGCGCGTCCGGACCGGGAAGGCGACCGCGCTCTGCAGGCCGAGCCGGATCGCGGTCTCCGCCCAATCCCGGTCCACTTCGAGGAGGTCTTGCACGGAAAGGGGCTCGTTCCGCTGCCACACGCGACCGACGAGGCCCGCGCCCGGGCGGATCGTGCGACCGCTGTTCACGAGGCTCCGGCCGGGGATGTCCTGCACCCCGGGCGCATGCCACGCGAAAAGCCGAAGGACGGAGGCCACCGGGTCGTACATCCAGATCTCCCCGAGGACCCAGCCCTCGACCTGGCAGATCGCCTCGATCAGGGGGTGCGCCGCCTCCGTGAACAGCTTCGCCTCGACCAGGACCCGCATCACCGCGAGATGGGCCGTGTGATGCCGTTCCGCGCGCTGCCGCTCCGTCACATCATGGACCAGGACGAGCCGCGCCCGCCGTCCGAGGGTCCGGACCTCGGTCGAGAGGACTTCGACGTCGAAGGCCGTCCCGTCCTTCTTGCGGTGCCGCCAAAATCCGACCAGGCGGTCCGTCGGCTTCAGGTTCTGCAGGGTCTCCCGAAGGTGCGGGACGTCCTGGGGCGCACGGATGTCCTCGATCGTCATGTTGAGGAATTCCGCCCGCGAGAATCCGTAGACCTGGAGGGCGGCTTCGATCACGTCCAGGAAGCGAAGGGTCTCCGGGTCGAGGACCCACATGGGCAGCGGGCTTTTCTCGAAGAAGACGCGGTAGGACTCCGGCTCCCCGGTCGCCTGGTCTTCCGGTGGCCTCGGTTTGCGCTCCATCCTGCCTCGCGAACCGCGCGGACCCTGGCCGCTCCCTCCGAGGAGCCAAGCCCTACGCCTCCCCCGCGCGGGACGGCGCATCTTCGAGGAGAATATAAATAAGCGCGCTGCTGCCCCAAGGTGGCTTAAGCGACATCAGGTCGCGGGTGGGCCGCCGCGGATCGCGTCCTGGCCCGGGAAGTAGGGCCGCAGGACCTTCGGGATCGTCACGCTTCCGTCCGGGTTCTGGTAGTTCTCGAGGACCGCGACGAGGCCGCGGGAGGTCGCCATCGCGGTCGCATTCAGCGTGTGGGGGACGAACTTGTCCCCGCCGACCTTCCCCGCGCGGATGTTCAGCCGCCGGGCCTGGTAGTCCGTGCAGTTGCTGCAGCTGATCACCTCGCGGTACGCCGCCTGTCGCGGGAACCAGGCCTCGATGTCGTACTTCTTGGCCGCGACGGTGCCGATGTCTCCCGTGCACACGTTCACCACGCGGTACGGGATCTCGAGGGCGCGATAGATCGCCTCCCCGTTCGCGCGGAGCTTCTCGTGCCAGCCGCGGCTTTCTTCCGGCCGGCAGAAGACGAACTGCTCGACCTTGTTGAACTGATGCATCCGGAACAGGCCCTTCGTGTCCACGCCGTGCGCGCCGATCTCCCGCCGGAACTGGGTCGCGAGGCCGGCGAGGGTCAGGGGCAGCCGATCGGCATCGATCACCTCGTCCATGAACATCGCGCCGATCGGATGCTCCGAGGTCGCAATCAGATACAGGTCTTCCTCGTCGACCTTGTACATCACGTTCTCGAAGTCCGCGAGGTCGACGACGCCCTCGTACGCCGCGCGACGCATGAGGAGCGGCGGGAAGACGGCCGTGAAGCCCTGCTTGATCATGTGGTCCAGCGCGAACCCGAGGAGGGCCTGGTCCAGTCGCACGAGGTCCCCGAGAAGGTACACGAAGCCCGCACCCGCCACCTTCCGGGCCCGTTCGAAGTCCGCGAGGCGGAGCGCTTCGAGGAGTTCGCCATGCGACCTCAGCTCGAAATCGATTGTCCGCGGCGCGCCCCATCTTGCGACCTCGACGTTCTCGGAGTCGTCCTTGCCGACCGGCACGGACTCGTCCAGGAGGTTGGGCAGCCGCAACAGCCCGTCGCGGACCTTCCCCGCGAGCGCATCAATCTCCCGGTCCAGGGCGTCGATCTTCTTCGGCAGCTCCGCGGCCTCTTTCCGGAGCTTGTCCGCGCTCTGGCCCTCTTTCTTCGCGGCGGCGATCTCCTTCGTGATCTCATTCCGACGCCGCTTCAGGGCGTCCGCATCCGCGAGGGCCTTTCGCCACGCCTTGTCCGCCTCGATGACGGCGTCCAGGACCTTGTCCTTCTCCGGTGCACGACGCTTCGCGAGGTCCCTTCGAATCCGGTCCGGATCCTCCCGGACCAAGCGGATGTCGAGCATTCTCGCGACGCGATGCGAGGGTGCCTATTTGTAGGTTGTTCGGAGGCGGCGGTCGCCGCGTCTCCGGAGCGGCGTCACGCCATCTCGTCGAGGATCTCGCGGATCTCTCGGCCGCGGGCCTCCATCGCCAGCTTCACGAGCCCCAGGTTCTCGTCCAGGGAGAAGACGCTCGTGAGAGTGAAGCCGTTGCCGAGGAGCCGGACCAGTACGCGCGAGGTGCCCGCCTCGATCAGGATGTCGGTCGGATCGGGCAGGTTCAGGCTCGACGTGACCTTCGTCGCGGCAGAAAGGGCGAGGGTCGCCATCGCGGTCGTCGTGAGAGACGTCGGGCTGCGGAACGCGGAGGCGATCGGGAGGCCGCTTCGGTCTCCAACAACGAGGGCGCGGACGCTCGTGATCTCGTTCGCGAGCAGGTCGAGCGTACGACCCATGGCATCGTCCGCGGAAGGAACGCGGATTTCGAGCGGTGGGTCCTCCATCATTGAGGTAGTTCTCCCGCGCACCATTCGCTCCGATCGGATCATGGAAACTGGGTTCCCTCCGCGCGACTTAAAGGCCTCAGACAAGTTCTCTTGACCAGCGACCGGACGGAGACCACGGCTCCGTGCAATTGCGAGGGAATTTGGGGCCCTTCCAGGGGTTTCGATCGCAATCTGGAGGCGTCCCCGTCCGATCGGGAAGATTGTCACGTGCGATAACCGAGGACGGACGCTTATTACGCCGCTCTCAACAACTATCTTCAGGAGGCATCCGATGCCCCGCCAACGTTTGATCGTCGCCACTCTGCTCTTCCTCGGCGCGTTTGTGATCGTCGCTCAGCTGGCCTGGACCACGGCCGAGGAGACGAGTGGCCCCTGGTTCTCCCCTGCGGTTTCGCGGGACGTCTATTCGACGACCATGATCGGCGCGACCATCCTCGTCGCCACGCTCGCGGTGCTGGCCTCGGCCCAGAGCGCCGCCGTCGCGCGCGAGAGCCGCAGTCTCGACCTCCGCCTCGCGATCCTGCAGGGAAGCGGCGTGACGGCCGCCAGCACCGGGATCGATATCGACCGGGACATCGAAGACACGCTCGATGAGATCCTTCTGGGGGCGACGAGCGAGACGTCCACTCCCGTCGTGACGGTGGAGAAGCAGAGCCAAACCAGCACCCTCATCTCCCTCTCGACGACCGAGGGGAAGATCGTCCGGCAAGATGTCGTCCTGAGGGAAGTCGTCCGGGCACGGGCCGCCTTGGAGAAGGCGAGTGTCCGGATCTGGACCAGCGTCGCGGCCCCCCTCGCCGCGGGGATCGCCTTCCTCGGGATGGCGGGCGCCATGCTGCCCGGAGCGGAGGGCTTCGCGGAGGCGCACTTCGTCCTGAACAACGCCATCGTCCTGTTCCTCGGTTACGGTTGGACCCTCCTCGCGGGATGGGCCGCCGTCGGCCTCGGGTTCGCTCACACATCCGAGGGCCGACACGCTCCCGAGCCGAAGCACGCCTAGAGGACGCGCGGCCTCCCGCCATTTCCGAGATCGGGGTCGGCGTCATCACAGGATGACGGTGCTGTTCTCCCCCAGGACGAGCTGGTGGCCGCGGGGCAGACCCTTGCCCTTCGAGCGAATGGTCGTGTGGCGCCCGATCAGGCTGTTCACGATCTTGTCCGTCCCCTCGATCACGCACTCGCCGATCACGATCGACGCCTCGATGTCCGCCTCCACGAGGCGGGACCCATCGCCGATCGACGTGAACGGGCCCACGTAGGTGTTCGGACCGATCACGCAATCGCGACCGATCACCGTGGGACCTCGGATCACGCTGCCGGACCGGACGACGGTCCCCGGGGCGATGCGGACCCGTCCCTCGATCCGCGCATCGGGCTCGACCGTCCCCTCGATCCGCTTCTCGATCCCGTCCAGGAGAAGGTGGTTCGCCTCGAGGATGTCCTCCGGCTTGCCCGTGTCCTTCCACCAGCCCGTCACCGTGTGGGCCTTCAGCCGCGCCCCTTCCTTGCGCAGGGCATCGAGCGCCTCCGTGATCTCGAGCTCGTTCCTCCAGGAGGGTTTGAGGCCGCGGATGATCGGGAAGATGTTCTTCCGGAGCAGGTAGATCCCGACGAGGGCGAGGTCGCCCTTCGGGGCCTTGGGCTTCTCGACGAGGGAGCGGATGTTCCCCTGCGCATCGAGTTCCGCGACCCCGAACTTCTCCGGGTTCGGGACGTGGCATAGCAGGACCTCGGCATCGTAGGCGTGCTCCTCGAACTCCCGGACCATTTCCCGGATGCCGCCCTTGAGCACGTTGTCTCCGAGGTACACGCAGAACGGCTCGTCCCCGAGGAACGACTCCGCGCACAGGATCGCGTGCGCGATCCCCGCGGGGAATCCCTGGACGACGTACGTGAGGCGGACGCCATACGCGCTCCCGTCGCCGAGGAGTTCCCGCACTTTTTCCGGGAGGATGTCGCCCAAGATCACCCCGATGTCCGTGATGCCCGCGTCCCGCAGGTCCTCGAGGCAATACAGGATGTTCGGCTTGTTCGCGAGTGGGATCAACTGCTTCGGGCCCGTGTGAGTGAGGGGCCGGAGCCGGGTCCCATGGCCTCCCGCCAGGATGAGTCCCTTCATGCCGAGCCTCACGACTTGAATCGGGCCGGCGGGACGAAGCGGTCCAGGGTTCGCTGCTCCTTCATCGCGGCGATGCCCTTGTCCGCGGGGACGACCGCGACGCGGTGTCGCTTCGCCTTCGCGCTCGACAACGAGGAATCCGGAGGTCGTCGCGCCTTCAGGGGAAGGTCCGCGGACTTGACCGGTCTCACCAGGCCGACGTCCAAGCCGAACGCCTTGGCGAGGCGGACCGCGAAGTCGTGGCGGCTCAGGGCATCCGCACCCGCGAGGTGGTACACCCCGCCGTCCGGCACCTTCAAGAGCTTCAGGATCCCCGAAGCGAGGCTGTCCGCGAACGTCGGGGAGCCGATCCAATCCGTGGCGACGTCGATCGACTTGCCCTCCTTCAACGAAGAGAGGACCCACGTCGCGAAATTCAGGCGGGTGTCGTCCCACCCGAACACGACGCTGGGTCGGATGACGAGATGGTCCCCGCTGGCCGCGAGGACCGCGTGCTCCCCCGCCAGCTTTGTCTCCCCGTAATAGTTCACCGGCCGGGGGACGTCCTCTTCGCGGTACCCCCCTTTCCTCCCGTCGAAGACGAAATCCGTGGACACGAACAGGTACCGCGCGCCGACGTCCTGGGCGACGCGCGCGAGGGCTCCCGTGGACCCGGCGTTCACCTGCCAGGCGAGGTCGCGCTCCTCCTCGCACCGGTCCACGTTGTGCAAGGCTGCCGTGTCGACGACCGCGGCGGGTTTGAGCTGGCGGATGAGGGCCACGCCTTCGTCGGCCCGCTCCTTGTGGAACTCGACGAACCGCACCCGCGGGATCTTCGGCGCGGGACCGCGGTGGGTCCCGACGACATGGAAGGCGTCGCGGCCCGCCTCGCACACCTTCCCGCCGACGAGGCCGCTGCCGCCGACGACGAGGAGCGTGTCCATGCCCTACGCTTCCACGGTCGGAGCAGGGACGGGCACCGGCCGCAGGCCCCGGAACTTCCGCGCGAGTTCTCGCACGCCCTCGACGATGCCCACCTTGGGCTGGAAGCCGAGGCCCCTGAAGCGACCGCCGTCCACTTCGTAGGAGAGCTGGTTCAGGCTCGGGGTCGGAGTCGTCGTGACGGGGACCTTCGGATACACCTTCTGGATGGCGCCGATGATCGTCTCCATCGTGGCGTTCTCGTGCACGACGTTGAAGACCTGACCCTTCGCCTTCGGTTCCGTCGCGGCGATCCGGTAGGCTTGCATGGCGTCCTTCACGCTGACGTAGGGGCGCCTCTCCTTCCATGCGGTATCGTACACGGTGAGGGGCTGACCCTGGGCCGCGAGGTAGGTGAAGCGGTTGATGATCGTGTCGAAGCGCATCCCGATCGTCCAGCCGTAGACGGTCCCCAGGCGCAAGGCGGTCCAGTCGAACCCGAGGTCCGCCGCCCGACGGCGCATCTCCCGCTCCGCGGCCAGTTTCGACTTCCCGTACGGAGACGCGGGCGCGCATTCGGCGTCCTCGTTCACGAGGCCCGAGGTGGGGCCGTATACGCTGCACGTGGATGTGTAGACGAACTTCTTGACGCCGGCCTGCACGGATCGGTCGAACAGGCCCAGGACGCCCCGGTGGTTCGTGTCCCAGGTGAGCTCCTTCCGCTCGAAGGAGACGGGCGCGTTCGTGATGTCGGAGAGGGAGAAGACGACGTCCACGTCCTGCAGGGCCTGCCGGAGCGACGGCTCGTGGCGGATGTCCCCCTCCAGGAACTCGTAGGGGACGCCCGCCGGGAGGTCCCACAGGGACACGTACCGCTCGCGGAACTGATTGTCGAGGACCCGGATCGTGGCTCCGCGGAACGCCGGCGTCGTCGGGAGGTCCCGGATCAACTGGGAGCCGAGGTAGCCGGTGCCGCCCGTGACGAGGATGATCATGGGTGTTGAGCCGCTCCGCGCCCCGCGGGGACCGAAATTCCCGACAGGGCGCGGTTGCATGGCGTGCCCACATATAAAAAGAGACTTTCTCCATTCGTCGCGAGGCCGTCGATTTCCGGCGGATCCGCGTTCTTTCGGGGGTCCTTCCGAGGACGCGGCGGGACGGCTATTTCATGACGATGTCCCAGGTGTAGGGGATCTTCGGATCGTTGAAGGGCCGGCGCGCCTCGTCCGGATTTGCGTAATCGTACATCTTGTCGGGGAAATTCATGAGCAGGCAGGGCTTCGTCCCGATGCACTTGAACCCGTGCCACTTCGTTCCGTCGAACGACAGCAGGACGGGATTGTCCTCGCCCAGGACGTGCTCGTTCACCTCCCGGGTCGCCTCGTCGTAGACGACGGCCTTGATCATGCCGACCGGCACCACGAAGGTGTCCCGCTGCTTCGTCCGCGGGTGCGCGTGCCACGCCCGGATGACCCCGGGATAGGACATCGAGACGTAGGACATGGGGACCGTCTTGAAGACGTCCGGCCAATCGAGGCGCATCATCTCCATGAGGTATCCTCGTTCGTCTGAGAGTCGCTTCAACGGTCGCACGATGGTCCCTGGGATCATGGGCGCACCCTCCGGTCGCGGTCGGGATCCGCCGCGGGGAGACGCGAGTCCATCCCCGGGGACTACAAAAGCGTACCGGCGACCCGCCGGCTCCGGTCGCGGGCCGATCAGGACGCGAGGATCGAACGATAGAACTCCAGGTGCGCTTGGGCGCACGCCTCCATGGAGAACCGTTCGAACACCAACGCGCGCGCCCGGGATCCGATCTCTTCGCGCAAGCCGGGATCTCGTTCCAGGGTGTCCGCGAACCGGGTCATCGATTGCGGGTCGCGAGCGATGAATCCTGTCTTCCCATGCTCGACGATCTCGCGATGGGCCGGGATGTCGGAGACGACGACGGGGAGCCCCGCGGCCATCGCCTCCATGACGGCGTTGGGCGAACCTTCCCACGGCGACGGATAGACGAACACATCGGAGGCGGCCAGGTACGAGGGGACCAGGTCCCACGACACCTCTCCGACGAACCGGGTCCGCTCCCGGATGTCCGCATACTTCGAAAGGAGGGATCGGTAGTAGCGGTCGCCGTAGTACTCCTCGGAGTACCCGCCCACGATGACCGCCTCGACGTTCGGGAGGTGCCGTGCGATCTCCAGGAGCCACTCGACCCGTTTCTCCGGGATCACCTTGCCGACGTAGGAAAGGATCGTCCGCTCCGGCGGCAGGCCCAGCCTCTTCCGTGCGTCCTCTCGGGTCGGGAGGTGTTCGAACTTGGTCCGATCGAGTCCGTTCGGGATCACGCGCGGTCGATAGTGTCGGAAGCGGTCGGCCAGCGCGGTCGAGTTCACCACGAGGGCGCCGTCGGAGAGGAGGGGGACCATCGTCGCCCGGGCGACGGTCCCGAACGCGGGCCCGAAGCGGTCGGCGATTTCGCGGCCCGGATCCGTGCCCAGGCTGACGACCCGAGGCGTGACCCGCGCGAGGTACGCCGCGGGAGAGGCGTAGAAGGGATCGAGGATGTGGAAGAGGTCGAAGTCCCTCCGAGACGATCGCAAGGCCTTCCGCAGGGACAGGATCCCGGTCGGGAATCCGAGGGTGCCCGCCACGCTGACCCCGGGTTCCTGCGTGAGGGCGCGATGGGGGCCCCGCGCATCGAGGCACACGAGCCGGATGTCGATCAGTCGGCGGAGGTTCCGATAGAGTTGGAAGGCCTGGAGGGCCACCCCGCCGCCTTTGCCCAAGTGGGCAATGGCGAAAAGGACGCGCACCCTCAGACCTCCCTCCCGATCCGTGCGGACATCCGGATCCTCGTTTGTCGTCGCACCCGGTCGATCGCGGAGAGGTTCTCGATGAATGGGCCGAACAGCTGAGGGTACTCCGTCGGCGTGAACTCGTCGTACTTCAGACGAATGTCTGTGAACTTGGATTCATCCAGGTATTCATGTCCCCCGACGCCGGACAGGTACGTGGTCCCCCGGACACTGCGGGCGAAGTGGATGAGCTTCTCCGTCGGGTCGTCGGTGTTCGGCGGGGGCAAGGTGGACGTTTTGACGGTCTTCGTGTCGATGGACAGGGACCGTGCGACGAGTCCAATCATCGCTTCGTTCAGTTCGACGAGGGAGGTCCACGGCTTCTTCAGGGCCGCATGTAGTTCCGTCGAATACGATTCAAAGAACGGAGCCCGGCGGTAGTTCGCCTCGATCATCTTGCGATGCTGCCGCGCCCAGTCCGTGCCCGCGATCCGGACATCGCGCATCGTCGCCACGGTCGAATGCTGGATCGGCACCGTGATCCATTGGGCCCCAATCGGGGTCTTGATCCGGTTGCGATTGTGAAACCCGAGTTGTCTCGAGAAGAGCGCGGTGTCGAAGAAGAGCAGGACATCGGCGTTCGCCATTTTCTGGAAGAAGCCGAGGTACGGTAGATAATTCGGCTGGTGAACCGCGACGATCATTCGGCGACGCCCCCAGCGTCCAGGCCCTTCTTCGTCCCGGCGGGACGGTGCCATGGAACCGTGGAGGCCGTGGGGGATCGGTCCGACGGGGGCCGCGTCAATGCCGCGAGCGGCCGCCCGTAAGCGTGCAATGGAAACGTGATGGAGGCCATCGCTCGCGTCGGATAAATCTCTTCAGTTGTTTGGCTCGGAGGGTCGAACCCGATTCCCGGAGTCCGATGGGGTGGGAGCCGCATGATGTGCATCCGCGAGACCCGAATCGGAGCCCTTATGGGGCCCCTCTCACTCGCTCTCCGCGGGTGTGTTAGGGACGAGGCCGCCCTCCGGGAGGACCGCGAGGGTGAGTCCTGAAATCACTGCGATCGAGGAGTTCTTCCGCCAGCGCTACGGACGGGAGGCCCTGTACCTTCCTTCCGCTCGGCTCGGGCTGTACCTCGCCTTCCGGGAGTGGCTCTCTCCCGGCGACCGCCTGCTCATGTCCCCCCTGACCGACGACGTGGTCTTCTTCACCGTCCTCGCGGCAGGCCTTCGGCCGGTGATCGGTCCGGTCGATCCCCGGACGGGCAATCTCGACCCGGCCGCGATTGGGGACGCGACCTGGTCCTCGCTCTCCGCGGTCCTGACGACGAACCTGTACGGCATCCCGGATCGGATGGACCTGATCGAAGAACGGTGTCGGCGGCACGGGCTCGTGCTGCTCGGAGACGCCGCCCATGGCTTCGACAGCCAGTTCGGGGGACGAAAGATCGGGACGTTCGGGACCGCGAGTGTGTTCAGCCTCGGCAAGCACCTGGAAATCCCGGGAGGCATCCTGTCCTTTCGGGACTCGGGCCGTCGGGAACACCTGGCCCGCCGCGCCAACGAGGAACTTCGAAAACCGCGGTCTCTGTCCGTCGTCGCGTATCGTTGGATCACCTTCCTGAAAGCGTTCACGGGGCGTCGCCGGGCCCCCCGTTGGGTCGCTCGGGTGTGGAACGCGACCGTCCTCCATCCGGGCCGCGGTCACGCGCACCGCATGCCGTATGAGGAGGAAGCGGTCCGCGCCGCGCAGGACGCGGGAGGCGGGCTCGATCCCTTCGACGATTGGGTCGGGATGGACCACCCGGCCTATCGGGCCCTGCCGTTCCCGCGGGTCCTCCAAGCTTCTCTGGAACGACTCGAGAC